>RFHE01000083.1 GCA_003696445.1 Calditrichota bacterium
CAACTTCTGCGAAGCTGGTGATTGAGAAATCGCCTAGGGCTAGTAAAAATGGCGGGCCTTTCCTGAAGCGTTTTTTTCCGCGCAAATCCGCGTGAATCCGCGGCTGTTTTTTATCGTTCCACGGCTCGGTTGATAAAGGAAACCGACGGATCGGCCGAGTCAAGACATCTCTCCTGAGATTTCTCCATTCCGCTCGTCCCGCAAAGGCGGGACGCGCTTCAGTCCAAATGTCCCGTAATGGCCGCTTTGTTCATGTGTTTTGCGTGTTTCGCTGCCTTATATGTGAAATTCCTCGTTTCCCCGCAATGGCAAAAATCGGCAGCGGAGGAACGCAGCCCTCAGTTACTGCGAGAAACATCCCCAACCAGCGAGGGCCTGGTTGAAGGTTCTTGGTTTTAATCCGAAAAGCCTTCACCCCCCACCCGCCGGGTAGAGAAACCTCTCGTGATTCTTGTCCGCGCGCGCCGAGACGATCAACAGCACAAACGATTGTTTTGGCCGTTGCACAATTCCAATAGTCCTTTACACTAAGGCGATGATTGATTAATATTGTTGTGTAATTTTAAAGTCCATATTTAAATGTTCCCAGATGCGGCTGATTAAACGGCAGATTGAAGGCATTCTTAACGAGCTTCGGAAACAGTTTCCGGTGATCACTATTACCGGGCCCAGACAATCGGGAAAAACAACGCTGGTCAAAAAGGTTTTTCCGGACAAGCCCTATTTTAATCTGGAAAATCCCGATCTTCGAGAATTTGCCCTCGCCGACCCGCGAGCCTTTTTGAAGCAAACTTCCGGTGGAGCCATTCTGGACGAGATTCAGCGAGCACCGGTCCTGTTGTCCTATTTACAGGAGATGGTTGACCAGGACCCCTTGCCGGGAAAATTCATCTTAACCGGCAGCAACCAATTTTTAATGATGCGGGACATTACCCAGACGCTGGCCGGGCGCACTGTACTGCTTAAATTGCTCCCCTTTTCCATCGGAGAAATAGGAAGCATCATTCAGAACCTATCGACCGACGAGCTGATGCTAAAGGGGTTTTATCCGGGGATTTACAAAAACAACTTGAATCCCACCATTGCATACCGAAGCTACTTCGAAACCTACATCGAAAGGGACCTGAGGCAACTGCTCCAGGTCAAAGATCTTTATTTGTTCCAGAAATTTGTTCGCTTGTGTGCCGGAAGGATTGGACAGATATTCAATGCCAGCCAACTTTCCAACGAAATCGGTGTGTCCGTTCCAACCATAAAATCTTGGATATCTATTCTGGAAGCTTCCTATGTGGCTTACTTACTGCCACCCTATTACGAAAACATTAAAAAGCGCCTCATCAAATCTCCGAAGCTTTACTTTTACGACGTGGGCCTGGCGGCCTATTTGCTGGGCATTGAAAATCCGCAGCAAATGTCCCGCGACCCGCTGAGAGGCGCCTTGTTTGAAAACATGGTGATTATGGATTTGCTAAAAGCGCGCTTTCATGCCGGTCTGGATGCCAATGCATTTTTTTACCGCGATAGTCATCAGAACGAAGTGGATCTTGTTTTCAAAGAAGGTTATTATTTTCGGCTGGCCGAAGTGAAGTCTGCCCAGACGTTTACCCCTGCCTTCATAAAAGGCATTGGGTCTTTTCGAAAAGTATTTCCGGATCGAGTCGTTAAAGCATGCATTGTGTACGACGGGGAGTTCGAGGGTGAAATGAATGGTGTTCTAATTTTGAATTTCCGAAACTTTGTTGATGCTTTCCTGGCTTGAGCTCATTTTTGATGAGCATTTTCAGGCCTCCAGGATGAAAAGATGTCTTAACCGATAGTTGCGTCAAAGCCACGTCCATTCATTTCAGGGGTTGCTGCTCCTTGCTCTTCATCGGGAAGCCCGCCTTTCCGTTGTCGGGCACGCGCAATTCATTGAAAAGATTTGGCTAAAGAGGCACCTAAATGAAAACGAATTATTGGTGGAGGAAAAGGCGCCTCGTTGGCCAGCCATCCAGGCTGGGTCTGCTGGAAGCTTGCGTGTACCGGTAGCGACCTGCTCGGTGCTGCGCTCCGTCTGTCATTTCTTTTCTGTTTGTTCCGCGTTTTTTCGTAGGCCTCAATCTTCCAGACTCAAACCCGGGGTTAATGAAAAACCCAGTGCAAATTAGGCCCCTTTTTTGCCAGGTTCATCCGCGAAAACTAGCAAGAATCCGCAGCTTGTTTTTAAAAATATTTTTAGCCGCGGATACATACGGAAACACGCAGTTTTGAGAAGGAAAAAGCATGCGCCCAGAGCGGGCCTGTCCGAGCGAGGCCGATTCATCGGGCGAGTCGAGACATCGCAAGAGATTTTTTTCTCGTTCCACGGCTCTGCTGTGGAACGTATGGTTCCGGGAGGCTCCGCCTCCTGTACTGGAACCAGGTGAGTGAAGAAAGCCTGCCGGGGGACCGGCCATTGTTCTGAGGTTTTCCTGAGCGGAGCCCCGCCCCACTCAAGCGGGGGAGTCGAAGGATCTCAGGCACGGGGACGCGGCAAGCAGGGTGCTCGGAAAACCGTTGAAACGGTTGCACAACTCCACGTTTTTTCTGCGCAGGCATCACTTCCGGGTATCCAAGAAACCGTTGAAACGGTTGGTGCTTGGTTAGGTGGTTGTCCTTTTCCCACCCGGCTGAAGCGGCGGTGTTAATGAGAAAAACGGAACATTTGTGTCGCCCCTTCCGGGGCTTTTGGGTGCTGTTGAGGGTGCTCCCCGATCCCGGGGCGTTGCCCCGGGCTACGAATGTATCGCCCCTTCGGGGCTTGTTTGACAAAGAAGAAAGGAAGTCCGGCATTCTCGGGGATGCCCTGGCAAGCGAACGTGGTACTCTATTGGGGGGTTCTACGCAGTTACCAGACTGCAGGTAGGGCTTGAACACGCCATCCTGAGCGGAGCCCCGCGCCAGCG
>RFHE01000396.1 GCA_003696445.1 Calditrichota bacterium
CCGTGAAGTCGAAAGGTGGTTTCAGGTTCTCGAATACCTGAGTAAACGATTGCCCGGTAAGGATGTGGCGGCCGGCTTGGACCCGCTGGCTGCCCGCGTAGTAAATGAGCCGATAAAACAGGGGCACCACAAAGCCTTTAACCGGCAATTGATTCCAGGACAGCGCCAGGGGAGAGGTCAGCAGATACACATGGCCGCCTTGGCCGGCCGCGTCGAGCAAAAAAGGCGTTCCGTCGCTCAACGCGATCAATGGGGTGGCGCCGCCAGCCGGTTTAACCCGATAGCCTGAATACACTTCAATCGGATTCAGGCGCGGCCGATCGGTCTCGAACAGGCCCTCAAACAGGGGGTGATTCCAGCGAGCCTTCTGCAGGGTAAGGAACTGGTTCTTCTCACCGGACTGCCCCCAGCGGCCGGCCAGAGACCCCACACCCAGCTCGCGCAACAAGGCGGCACTGCTTTCAGGATCCAGCGCAGGACCGGGGATCAGCACCACACTGCCCCCCTGAGTCACAAAATGCTTCAGGCGCGAAATCAGCGCACCGGACATGCGATTGAAGCCTTCCACAATGAGCACATCGAAAACAGAAAAATCGGTGCCCGTCCAGCTGACCAACGGCTGCTGGCGATAAGCAAAAATGTGCTGCTCCAGGGCCGGGCGAATGATGAAAGGCACGAAGCTTTCCCTGGGCTGAACAGCGCTCAGATGCAACACTTTGACCTGCCGAGGCAAATAAAAATTGAAAAAGCGATGGTTGTCCTCCATCAGCGCGTCGCTTTCCAGTTCCAGCGCTCCGGAAACAAATCCCTCCTCGGTGAGGGTGATCCGAAAAGTGACCGTCGCCGTCTGCTCCGGGGCGACCGTGATGTTCTCCTGGGCCACCCGTTTCCCATTCAGCAGCAGGGAGACCAGGCTGGTCAGGTGTTTTCGGGGATGGTGGTTGCTCACCCAGGCCTGCACCCGGAGCGACTGATTCCGCTCGATCAGTCGATTCAGAACCGCAACGCTGTCCAGACTCAAATTTTCCAGATTCTGGTGGCGGATGGGCAGAGCGTAAAGGCGAATATCGTCTCGTGCGGCCGCCTCGGCCAGGGCCTTCAGCCGGTTGGCCGGCAGGGCGGTGGCCTGAAAATCGGAAATCAGGTACACCTCGCGATTCAACAGAGAGGATTCCCGGCAGCGCGCCAGCGCCAGGCCCAGGGCAGCAGGCAGGTCCGAGCGCAGCGCGTTGGGCTCAATTTTCTTGCTGATCTGGCTCCACAACCCGGGCTGAAAAGGCGAACGATCGGCCAGCAGCTTCATCGGCAGGCTGGCCTGGACCACCGTGATTCGGTCCCCACTGCCAAACACCCCTTCCAGGGCTCCAAAGGCAGCCCGCAGTTGCTCCAGTAAGGTTCCGGTGAGCCGGACCTCGTTCAGCGACAGGGTGTTGTCCAGCACAATCACGGCCTCGATGGGACTGCGGTCCCGCCAGAGGCCGGCGCCGGCATGAAAGGTGGGGCGGGCAAAGGCCAGAACCAGACACACGATGATCAGCGTGCGTACCAGCAGCAACAGCAACTGGCGAATGCGCAGATGGCGCATCTGTTTCTTTTCCAGTTGCTTTAAAAATCGAATGGTGCTGAAGGGAATTTCCCGCGCACGATGCCGATTTAACAGGTGAATCAGGAGGGGGATTGCAGCCGCCGCCAGTCCCAGTAGAACAGTCGGATTTAAAAAATTTAGCATCGGCGATTCGTTTACGCTTCCGGCAAAGGTTCATCGGCAAAATAAATCCGCTGAACCGGGAAAGCAAATGCCAAATTGGGGGCCGGTGTAGCACCGCCCCCTGCCGGGGCCATGGGCAGTCGGGAGGCTTTATTTTAAGAGGAGAACTTTCTGGACTCGAACCTGATTGTCCTGCCGCAGCCGAACCAGGTACACCCCCGAGGGCAAGGGTTCGCCATCACCATCCTTCCCGTCCCAGGTTAGCTCCATGACCAGGGCTTGTGGCTGCCCCTGAAACAGGGTCCTGACCTGCTGGCCGGCGGCATTGAAGACATCCAGGCGCACCGGACCCATGCGTTGCAGGGCAAATTGGATGTGGGTTTCCGGGTTGAACGGATTGGGAAAGGCGGGCAACAGGTGAATGCTGCCATTCATCGTGTTGTCGCTGCTGCTCGCGGGTGGGGGCACCCGAATCTGCCGGGTCGCCACAAGTTGGCTGGAGCCATCCGCCGAAACGCTCCACACCCGGTACACGTAGGTGAAGCCAGGCCTGGCCGTGCGGTCCTGGAACTGGTAGTCCCCGGCACCGGAAGCCCGCGCTGCCAGTTCGGGATGGTCGCGAAAATGGGCAAGAAGCTGAAATGCCCCGGCCCCGGCCAGCTTGCGCTCAATGAAAAATCCGCGATGGTTCTCTTCCCGGCGGGTCTGCCAGCGAAGCCACACAACCCCATCCTGCACGCCCAATTGCAGCCCCGCCCCCTCCAGCTCTACGGACTGGCTCACCAGCCCCACCAGGCGGGGGTCCCAGGTCGGATCGATGGTGAGTGGCGGCGCAATCGCCCGGGCAATGTCCTCCCAGCGCACCAGCTTAAAATTCTGGTTGGCCCCTGGATTGCCATCATCCTGAGCAATGAACAGCCCGCTGGCAAAGGTGGCATTTAACTCGAAGTTGGTTACATCAATCCCGTCAGTACCTTTTACCCCGTCGATGCCATTCCCATCCACCAGCTCGAAGGTCATCACATAATCGTTGTTTCCCTCCCGGCGGTAAACCACAAACTCATCGGAGCCCTGACTGGAAGCGATCAGGTAGCCGGTGCTGTCCGAGGCA
>RFHE01000397.1 GCA_003696445.1 Calditrichota bacterium
ATTTTAAGCAGGAACAGTATCCCCAGGCTCGGCAGGCTCTGGCCAGCCTGCTGGAGGACGGCAGAAACGGCAAGTACGATGAAAACGCCCAGTACCTGATTGCTCGCAGCTATTTTAGTCAGAACCAGTTCGAAGAAGCGGTTCGGGCTTACCAGCAGTTTATTCAGCGCTTCCCGGAAAGCGGCATGTTGCCCCGGGTCTATTATGAGATCGGCGATGCCTTTTACAATGCGCATCGGTACAAACAGGCCATGGACTGGTACCGGCAGGTGATAGAAAAATTTCCCGACGATCCCCTGGTCGGCGAAGCCATCAGCGGGCTTCAATGGGCGGCGCTGCAGCAGGGACAGGTCGAGGAAGCCTTTCGCATTGCCGATGAATACATTCAGGCCCACCCCGATGCGCGCCTGAGCCAGGAGTTGTTGTTTCGCCGGGGCGATTTTTACTTCGGGCGCCAGCAGTTCGACCAGGCCCTGAAAGCCTATCAGACCTTTTTAGAACGCTATCCCGGTTCCTTGCTGGCCCCCAAGGCCCTTTACTGGATTGGGCTCAGCCAGCTGAGCCTGGGCGACACCTCGGCGGCCTTAAACACCCTTCAGCGCGTGGCCCGGGATTACCCCAATAGCGCGGTGGTGGCCGATGCGGTTTTTCAACAGGCCGTGGTACTGAGCGAAAAGGGCCAACCGGAAGCCGCCAGACCGCTCTTGCGCCGGCTGCTGGAAAGCGAATCTTCCGGCCGCAGCGATCCCGCCTTCTTGAGCGAGGTTTACCTCCGCCTGGGGCAGGTGGAAGTCCAGTCTGGCCATTCATCGGCTGCTCGGAGCGCTTTTCAATCCGCCATCAGTAAACAACCGGACGGCTTCGCCAGTTACCAGGCCCGTATCGAGTTGTCCCGGTTGGCCGGTCGCGAGGGGGATCTGACCACCGCCCTGCAATTGCTTAGGAAGGTCATCGCCGACCGCTCGGATCAGCTGGCGGCCGAGGCTCAGTACACGCTGGGCGAGCTTTACGCTCAGAGCAACAAGCTGGAGGAGGCCGTGGCCGCTTTCCTTCGCGTGAAATACGTCTATTCGGCTTACCCGCAATGGGTGGCCCGGGCGCTCTACCAGGCGGGGCGCGTTTACGAACGGCTGAGCAAGCCGGCTGAAGCCCGCAAATTGTACCGAGAAGTGATCGACAAATACCCGACTGAACCGATCAGTCGTCAGGCCAGGGAGCGATTGAAGACATTATGAGCAGCTCGCGCTGGACTCATTTATTTGCGCTACTGGGTGCCTCGCTGATTCTGGCTGCCACCTTTCCGGGGCGCGCCCAGGAGCAGCAACCGAGTCTCCCGGAAATCCAGAGCCAGGAGTACACCATCATCGGCCTGGAAAAAATCGTCCTGCCGAAAAAACAGCGTCTGCACCTGACCCGGTCCATTGCCCTCCAGTGGAGCGATTTCAACCATCGCCAGGCCAAACAGCCGGTGCAGTCCTTTTTTCCATTTTCCCGATTCAAGCCTGTTTTTCTCAACCAGGAGAATTACCCCGTTTTGCGCGTGTTTGCCGGTGGCGGTTCCTTTACCACTCTGGAAGGCGGTCTTTTTGTTCAGAAGCGTTTCCCTGACGCCAGCCCCTTTCTGGATGTGCGATGGGGCGATAGCGAGGGTCATACCACTCATGCAGGCTGGACCCGCTTTGTGAGCCAGGGCGGGGTGGATGTGCCCCTGCAGGCGGGCGGACTGCTCAGCGTGACCGGTGGGTTTACCCTCGGGCAGCAGGAACTCTGGGCACCTCGCCTGGTGGCCTGGCGCCGGGTCCGTTTCGACCGCCAGCACCTGAGCGGGGAGGTGCAGTGGAACCAGCCCTGGGGCCGGCGCTGGCACACCACCGTCTCCCTTCAGGGCACCAACCATCTGCTGAAGCGGGTTTTTCGGACCGAACAGACCAGCCTGCTCAGCCGGGCCGAACTCCAGTTCCGTTCCGGGAGCCTTAGCGTGCAGGGGGCCGGTCGGTACTGGCAGGTCACGACCGATCGCCAGCGACCGTTGCTCCCCCTGGACGGCCAGCCCGTTTCACCGGAAAAACAGACCCACCGGCTGTGGAGCTGCAGCCTTCTGGCCGGAGGGAGCACAGGCATCCTGGGCCTCAAGCTGGGCATCTTGTTCCAGACACTGGACCCTGAGAACGGCTGGCGGGAGAACCGCGTGTTTGCCCGAGCCGAACTCTCCCTCCAACCAGCCCCGCAACTGAATCTGTTTGTCCGTTACCGCCCCGGGTTCGATTTCCTGCCCCTGCAAACTTTGCTGGACGAGCACCGGGCATCAGATCTGACGGGCTACCAGCCCACCGAGTACAAACACCGGGTGACCGGGGGGATCGACTGGCAAACCCCATTGGGCCTGCGCACCCGGGCGGCAGTCAGTTTTCTGCGCGCGGATAACTACCCCGCATTGCGCCAGGGGCTGGGGACCCTGGTCGCCGCGGATACCCTCCCCCTGTGGCTTTACACCTACCTGCCCGAGGCCCGGCTGTGGCGCTACAGTGTGCAGGCCGGCTGGTCGGATCGGAAGCGAGTGGATGTGCACGTGCTGGCCAGTTACTGGAAAAGCAGGGTGAATGGGCTCGATGAAAAGGCGCAGCCGATTCGCAATCGGGAACTGCCGCATTTGCCCGACCTTACCGCCCGGGCGGTGGTGCGCCTCCACCTGATGGGGGGCAGCTGGGTGGAAGCCTCGCTCCACTACGCAGGCCGCCGCTTCCAGGATCTGGCCAATCGGAGACGGCTGGATGGCTACGTACTGCTCAACGCTCGCCTACATCTGGCCCTGCTACCGCACCTGGCGCTCCGCTTTTACGGAGAAAATTTAACCGATCGGGGGTATCAGTTGTATTCAGAGTACGCTGCTCCGGGTATTGCCGCCGGAGGGCGCTTGATGGTCACCTTTTAACCGTGGAGGAAGACCGGTATGAGCCTGCTATCCATTCTGGCCAGAGGGGGATGGCTGATGATTCCCCTGGCCCTGTTCTCTCTGGTGGCTCTGGGCATTTTTATTGAGCGCATGCTGGTGTTGCGCAAGACCCAGATTAATCTCAAGGCCTTTTTGTTGAAATTGCGCCAGCGCCTGGGCAACCGGGATATTCAGGGGGCGTTAATGCTGTGCGCCAGCACGCCCAGCCCTATTGCCAAGGTGCTGGAGAGCGGCATCCGGCGCTACAACCAGGGCCGGGAAGAGATTAAAGAGGCCATCGAAAGCGCCGGGCGGGCGGAGATTTACCAGCTGGAGAAAGGCTTCGGTGCCCTGGCCACCATTGCCGGGGTGGCTCCGCTGACCGGCTTCCTGGGCACAGTGACCGGCATGATTCGAGCATTCATGCGCATTCAGGAGCTGGGCGGCAATGTCAATGCCACCGTGCTGGCCGGCGGTATCTGGGAAGCGCTGATCACCACCGCAGCCGGTCTGGTGGTGGGCATCCTGACCCTGCTTGCTTACAACTACCTGGTGGGCCGCGTCCAGCGCTTCGTCTTCGAACTGGAGGTCAGCTCGAATAATTTGCTGGAAATGCTGACTGGTAATCTGGAAGAGGAGGTTTCGGTGAAATGAAATTTGAAACCGAACAGCGTTATCTCTCTTCGTTCAGCTATTCATCATTGACCGATATTGTACTGTTGTTGCTTATCTTTTTTCTGCTTTCCTCCACGTTTATTATTCAGCCGGGCATCAAGGTGGCGCTGCCGCGTACCCGTACTGCCGAGGCGCATTCGGAAAAAAGCATTTACGTCACCGTTACCCGGGAGGGGACCATTTACTTAAACGACAACCGCATTGCATTGGGGCAGTTGCCCGCCGAACTGCGCCGCCTGCTGGTGAGTGGTCGTAAGCAGGTGGTTGTGATTCGTGCGGACAAGGACTTGCCGCTGGACAGGGCCGTACAGGTAATGGATCTGTGTAAGGCGGCCGGTGCGGAGAAGTTTCTAATCGCCACCCAGCCGGTAAAGGAAGGCTGAAACCGGCCCGGAGGAGAGTGACACGGCCATGAAGCATTTACTGAAAGACGAAACCGTCCTGGCCGTTCTGGCCACCGTGCTGATTCACCTATTGTTGCTGCTGGCGTTCCTCTGGCTGAAAGTGGACTTCCGCCCGGTAGTGAGCGAATTCGTCGAGTTGAGTTTTGCCGGTGTCAGTTCGTTGGAGAACCGGGAGGCGGAGCCGCCGCGCGAGCAAAGGCCCGTTCTGGCCGAACCCTCCCTGGTCAGCCGGCCGCTTTCTCAACAGCCGAACCGGCCGGATGTAAACCTGCCCGAACGGCGGGAACTGGCCGTGCCGGAAGAGACGATTCTGGAAAACATCGAGCCACCGCTGGAAAAACCCGAGGAAGCCCTGCACGGGGAAAAGCCTCGACCGGTGGCAACCCTGCCTCGCCGCCCGGAACAACCTACGGCGCTGGACGAGCCCATTCTGCGAGGCGAAAAAACCACCCCGGTCAATTTGTTTAACCGAAAAATTACCCCACGCCCGGTGGAGGGCACGCCTAAAGTGGTAGTTCCCCTGCGGGAAAATTTCGAAATCGACTGGCAGGGTAATCTTCAGCGCGAAATTTACCAGAAGCGCCTGCCGGAGTTCCCCCCGGGTGTTCAGCGCGAGGCCACCATTCGCATCCGGTTCTCCGTGTTGCCCAATGGGCTGGTCGGTTCCACCGTTTTGCTGCAAAAGGGAGATACGCAGCTGGAAAACCTGACCCTGGAGGCCTTCAAGACCTGGCGGTTTAATCCGCTGCCCCCTTCGGTGCCGCAGACCGAGCAGACCGGAATCATTACCTTTCACTTTAAATTGAAATAAGGAAGCGCCAGGGTCCGGTGGCGACCCGAAAGCAGTTCCCTGATGTGTGGAGGAGGCCCTCTTCACCCCGTTTCTTTGAGGCCTTTCTCCAATAAAGAAGGGCTTTCTGAAACCGGACACGGCCGACCGGCGACCGGGAACGGTTTGTTTTTTCATCCCGTTGTTTAAATTAAAAGCACCGGCCGGCACCGCCTTTCCCGGTATCCAGAGCTGCTGGAAATGGAGGTTCTTACAGGCGGTGCCGGGAGAGGGCACAGCTTTTCGATTGGGCCGGGATTGCGCGCGGCCAAGATCCTGATTTGAGCAGGAGGAAATCCCGATGAGCGAGCGTTGTGCAGGTTCAGAGGCCACTGTCCGCGAGCCGGTGGTGGCCGGTCTGTTTTACCCGGAAGAGCCCCTGGAACTGCGCCAACTGGTAAGCCGGTTTCTGAACGAGGCGCCCCGACTGGCATTCGATGCGCCCATTCGGGGAATCGTGTCGCCTCACGCGGGCTACATGTATTCCGGGATGGTGGCGGGCCACGGCTTTGCTCAGGTGCAGGGGAGGGAATATTCTCACGTGATTCTTATCGGGCCGTCGCATTTCGAATACTTTCGCGGGGCCTGTGTATTCGATGGGCAAGCCTATCGGACACCCCTGGGCACGGTAGCGGTGGATCGCGAGCTGGCCGGCCGGATTGCCGCCGGCGGCAGCAGAATCAGCCTGGGCCAGGCCGGCCACCACTTAACTGAAACCGGGGAGGGAGAGCATTCCCTGGAGGTGGTGCTGCCCTTTCTTCAGGTGGCGCTGGGCGAGTGTTTGCTCGTCCCGATTGTCATGGCTCACCAGAACTGGGAGACCTGCCAGGAACTGGCTGAGGCCATCGCACGGGTAGCGAACAGCAAATCCGTGCTGCTGGTCGCCTCCTCGGATCTGTCCCATTACCACACCGACGAGCAGGCCCGTTCCATGGACAGGAAGCTGATTGCCTGCTTCGAGAAGATGGAGCCGGAAGAATTGTTGAGAGGAGTGGTGCTTCACCAGATGGAGGCCTGCGGTGCCGGGCCGATTGCCACCGTGGTGCAGGCCTGCAAGCTGCTGGGCTGCACCCATGCCCGCTCCGTCTGTTATGCCACCTCCGGCGATGTACCGGGGGGAGACCGTACGCGGGTGGTGGGCTACATGGCCGGGGTGCTGTGGTAATCTTTACCGCCAGGTAAAAACACCGTTGGCCGATTGACCCCGGGGTGCTAAAATAGGCCCATGCCCGGAACGCGGTTGACCCTTGGCAAAATTTTTCGATTCTGGATACCCCTGGCCAGCACCTGGCTGATGATGGCGGTGGAGGGGCCTTTTCTGTCCGCCGTCATCGCGCGTTTGCCAGAGCCCAAATTCAATCTAGCTGCCTACGGGGTGGCTTTTGCCTTTGCTCTGTTCATTGAGTCGCCGGTCATCATGATGATGAGCGCCGCCACGGCGCTGGTCGGCGGGCGGCAGGCCTTCTTCAAATTGCGCAATTTTGCCTACGGCCTCAGCCTGGGGCTGACCCTGATCATGGTGCTTCTGGCCATCCCACCGGTATTTCGGCTGGTGGGGGAGGGCTGGATTCATTTAACGCCGGAAGTGGCCCGGCGGGCCCACCTGGCGGTGGTGGTGCTGTTGCCCTGGCCTGGGGCCATCGGGTATCGCCGGTTCTACCAGGGCATTCTAATTCGCGCCAACCTCACCCGACGCGTGGCCTACGGCACTGTGATTCGCCTGGCCAGTATGGGCAGCATGGCGCTGCTGCTATACGCGTTGAAGGTGAGGCCCGGTGTGCTGGTGGGGGCGGGGGCTCTGTCCACGGGCGTGGTGATGGAGGCGCTCTCCAGTCGCTGGATGGTCCACGGCCCTCTGCGAGCTATTCTGCATCGCAATAGTAGGGAAGATTCACCGGAGGAGCTTACCCTGGGCCGCATTGTCCGGTTTTACTATCCACTGGCCCTCACTTCGGTTCTTTCCCTGGGGGTGCACCCGGTGGTAACCTTCTTTCTCGGCCAGAGCCGCATGGCGCTGGAGTCGCTGGCGGCCATGCCGGTGGTGAATGCACTGGTGTTTATTTTCCGGAGCCTTGGCCTGTCCTTTCAGGAAGTGGGCATCGCCCTGATGGGGGATCGGTGGCAGGGGTATAGGATGTTGAAACGGTTTGCTGCCCTGCTGGCTGCGGCGGTCCTGCTGGCGCTGGGAGGCATCGCCTTCTCGCCCCTGGGGCTATTGTGGTACCGGCACGTGGCCGGCCTTTCCTCTTCGATGGCTCAGTTCGCCCTGCTGCCCACCCGCATCATGGCGCTGTTGCCCGCCCTCACCGTAATCTTGTCTTTCCAGCGGGCTGTACTGGTGTGTAGCCGCCACACCAACCCGATCAGTGGCGCTACGCTTCTGGAGGTCCTAGCCATCCTTGCTACGCTATGGCTTTTGGTCGGTTTGTTGAACTGGATCGGCATTGTAGCCGCAGCCACTGCCTTTGTTTGCGGACGCTTGCTGGCCAATCTATTTCTGATCCAACCTGTGCGCCGGGCACTTCGCGCGAATAGGTAATGGATCCCCGCCCCGCAGATCATTGCGCAAACAACCGTCAACACAGACCGCCACACCGGATGACAAGGGGGAGATTTTCCCACTCAAGTGCAGAATTTTTGGTCGATTATGTTTTTACGCACGGGTGTCTCCATTTGCGGCGGGACACAGGGAGAAGTGGTATCAGTTCAGGGATGAATGGTTTATGAACACAACCCACACGGCCCACAGCCGGCCAAGGAAAACCAGTCCAATTTCCTCTTCCGGCATTCAGCTTCCCTCCTGGCGGCAGGCGCATCTTTCAGCCTGGCAGCGTGTGCTTTCTCCATGGCGCACAAATAGACACAAGTTGCAGAATCGCTTACAACAATGGAAGCAGCGTTGCCTTGCGTACTGGTCTGGAGATAGCCCGGGTAGGTTACAGTGGAAAGGTTTACGGAGCGGTTCTCAAGACCTTTCTATGGGAATTGTGTTAGGGATTGTGGTGGTTCTGTGCTTGAGCGCTAGTCTGGTTCTGGGACTTTCCTTTTACTCGTACCACCAGTCCATTAAGGACAAAAAGGCGGCCATTGCCAGGGAGTTACAGGCCATTGCGCGGACCACGGCCAGTTTGATGGACAATAGAAAATTTGAGAAGCTGTTTTTTCCGGAAGAGGTACTCCGCCAAGGCAAGGCGGCCTACGTGGCCTACTTAAAAACTGTTCCCGAGAAAGCCGAATTTAAGCGTTGCCAATCCTTACTTCGGGGCATTATTCGCGCCAACCGTGCGCTGAATTTCACCGCGGATAATGTTTATATGTTTATCGTCGATCCTTTTGCCGACAGTATTCGGTTTCGTTGGGCGGTTATGGCCCACGAGCAGCCCTTTGTGGGCAAGCCTTACCGGCCGCGGCCGGAAACGCTGCCCATTTTGCAGGCCCGTGCTTTTTCCGAAGTGACCGACGTATATTACTCCCCCGAATCCAGACATCAATGGATTTCCGCTTTTGCGCCCCTTTATTCCCCTTCCGGCCAGCTCATGGGCATTGTGGAGGTGGCCAGGGAGGTGGAAACCCTGATTGCCGAAACCCAAAGTGTTAGGCGAAATTTGCTCTGGGCCCTTTTGGCCGACGTGGTTGTGGGTGCCCTGATCGTAGGTATTTTGCTCTACATTTTGCTGCGACTCAGGAGCGCCAATGCCCGGCTCAAGCAAGAAGTCGATGAACGGTTGCAGGCGGAGCAGGAAATGAAGGTGCAGAAGGCGCTGTTGGACCAGTTGTTTGAGAGCACGCCTGAAGCCATTGTGTTGCTGGATGAAGAGGATCGGGTGGAGCGAATTAATCCTGCCTTCACCCATCTTTTCGGTTACCAGATCGAGGAAATACAGGGCAAACTCTTGCACGAATGTATCGTTCCACCGCATTTGCAGGAAGAAAGCCTTTATTTAAACAGTTCGGTTTCCGGGGGAAAACAGGTCTGTGTGGAAAGTACCCGTCAGCGGAAGGATGGCACGCTGGTGGAAGTCTCCATTCTGGGAACCCCGGTGGTGATGGACAACGGGCACCTGGGGGTGTATGGAATCTATCGGGACATTACTGCTCGCAAAGAGGCCGAACGCCGGCTTAAGTTCCGCAGCGAACTGGAGAATATTCTTACTCAGATTTCCTCCCGACTGATCAACACCTCCTGGAAGGACATTGATCGGGAAATTAGCAAAGCACTGAGCACCATCGGCCAGTTTGTAGGCGCCGATCGTTGTTACGTGTTTCAATTTTCGGATGAGGGCCGGTTTGCCTCAAATACCCATGAATGGTGCCGGGACGGCGTTGAGAGCCATCAGGTTCAGCTGCAGAATGTAAGCACCTCGCGCTGGCCTTGGTTCACCAGCAGGCTTTTGAAACTGGAACCGGTATGGATTGCCCGTCCCGACGATTTGCCTGCTGAGGCAAAGAACGAACGCGAAGCCGTGCTCCGCCAGGAGATCGGATCGCTGTTGGCGGTGCCGCTGGCGCGGAATGGGCAGGCCTTTGGTTTTCTAGGTTTTGAGGTCATAGGGGATCATGCTGCCTGGCCGGAGGATTTGGTTTCTTTGATGCGAGTGGTGGGTGAAGTGGTGGCCAATGCCCTCAGCAGGAAGAATTTCGAAGAAGAATTAACCCGGCTGGCCTACGTCAGCGAATCGATCCGTGAATTTGTGGTCATTACCGATTTTAACGGGCGAATTACTTTCGTTAACAAACCTGTTTTGGAACGTTTTGGCTACCGTGAGGAAGAGCTCATTGGGCGGCGGGCAGACGTTTTCTTCTCCACCAATTATACGCAAGAAGTACTTCAATTCATTTTAAAAGCCACCATGAAAGGAGGGTGGAAAGGCGACATTCTACAACGCACCAGAGACGGTAGTGAATTCTGGGCATCCCTTTCCACGTCGCTGCTTAAACAGGGCGATACGCCCATTGGCATTGTGGCCATATCTTCAGATATCAGCGAGCGGAAACGGGCTGAAGAGGAAGCGCGACGGGCCCGCGAACAGGCCGAAGAGGCCAGTCGGCTCAAATCGGAGTTTCTGGCCAACATGAGTCACGAGATTCGTACCCCGATGAACGGCATTATCGGCATGACCGAATTGCTGCTGGATACACCCCTCCAGCGAGAACAGCGGGAATACCTGGAAATTGTTAAGAATTCTGCGGATGCCCTACTGGCCTTACTGAACGATATCCTGGATTTCTCCAAGATTGAGGCGGGGAAACTGGAACTGTACCCGCTGGATGTGCAGTTCCCCGAATTCATGGGCGAAATCATGAAAACAATGGCCTTCCGGGCGCACCAGAAAGGTCTGGAACTGGCTTACTACATTGAACCCGAAGTACCTGAACTGATTCATGTGGATCCGGTGCGATTGCGGCAGATTTTAATCAACTTGATGGGCAACGCCATCAAGTTTACCGACGAAGGCGAGGTGGTGGTGCGGGTTGCCGTAGAAAAGCGGATAAACCCTTCAACACTCCGCCTTCACTTTACTGTTTCCGATACCGGAATCGGTATTCCCCAAGAAAAGCAGGCTCTTATTTTTGATGCATTTGCCCAGGCCGATGGCTCGACCACCCGCAAATACGGCGGCACTGGATTGGGGCTTGCCATTACCGCTAAACTGGTGAGCATGATGGAAGGGCGAATCTGGGTGGAAAGTCCAGCCGATCCCTCAGACCTGATGCTCAGTCCCCAGGTCAATGGCTCGCCTTCCGGACGCGTGCATGCCATCGGTGGTCCGGGATCAACCTTTCACTTTGTTATTCAGGTTTCTGTGCCTGAAAACGCCCACTGTGACTCCTCCCCGAACCGAACAGACAAAGCGGTATCGGCCAACATCCTGGTCGTGGATGACAATCCCACCAATCGGGAAATCTTACGGGTCATGCTCAGCCAATGGGGAATGAATCCTACAGTGGTAGAATCCGCATCAGCCGCCCTGGATTTGCTGGCCAGGCGTGGGCTGGAGGAGGCGTATTTTGATCTGTTCATTTTGGATGTCCAGATGCCCGAGGTGAGTGGCTTTCAGCTGGCCGGTGAGATCCGGGACCTGGAGGTTTACCGAAAAGTACCCATCATGATGCTAACCTCGGCCGATACCCTGGGTGATGCACAGCTGTGCCGGGAACTCAACATTGAAACCCACCTGACTAAACCGGTCAATTCCGGCGAGCTCAAGCAGGCGGTCTTTAGAGCGCTGGGTTTATTGGGGTGGTCCAAGGATGTGGCGTCCCGGGGGCAATCCAGTCAGGAGGCAACCGGTGAGCATGGCCTCCCACGAAGCCTTAACATCATTTTGGCAGAAGACAATCCGGTCAATCAAAAATTGGCCATCCGCATGTTGGAAAAGCTGGGCCATTCGGTCCGTGTGGCCGAAAACGGTCGCCGGGCGGTGGAATTGTGGCAAGCCGGGGGGACCGACTTGATTCTGATGGACGTCCAGATGCCGGAGATGGATGGGCTGACCGCTACCCAAAAAATTCGCCAGATGGAAGGGGATAAGTCCCGACCCATACCCATTATCGCTCTCACCGCCCATGCGCTGAAAGGGGACCGGGAGCGGTGCCTGGCCGCAGGTATGACCGATTACCTCTCCAAGCCCCTGAAAATGAAAGAGTTGCGCCAGATCCTGGAACGCTACGCTGGTAGTTCGGCCTGCTCCACCACAGCCGCTGAACGGGCCTGATCCATTCCCTGCTGCTGCTTGCAGCAGGTTGCAATTCCCTGTGCAAAACCCCCCAAACATTACTAAAGGAGGGAATTCCCTTTTCAACATCAGGTCAACGAGACCGGCACTGGCAAGGGGTTGTCCAAAAATTAAAGCGCCTTGAATATACTTGCGAATACTTGCATATAGTCGTTTGTTTTAGTGGAGTGCTTGCACTCGCAGTTTTTCAACGAAACATGGCAATTTAGGCAAATCTAACAACCCTGTATTTCTTTATTTTTAGGGAGCTCACCCCCTTCTCCGGGGCTGTCCAAAAAGTAAAGCATGTTGAATATACTTGCGAATCATTGCATATAGTTGTTTTTATTAGTGGCGTGCTTACGCTTGCAGTTTTTCAACGAAACACGGTAATTC
>RFHE01000398.1 GCA_003696445.1 Calditrichota bacterium
ACGCTGGGTAACCCGGGTGGCGGTGGACCCCACGGCCGACTCGGTGGCCTACGTCACCTTTTCCGGCTTAAAGTGGCGCGATCCCCAGCCGCACATTTTCCGGACCACCGATTACGGGCAAAACTGGCAGGATATTTCGGCGAACCTGCCGGACGCTCCCATCAATGCCATTGTCATCGATCCCCTGAACACGGAGGTGATTTACGTGGGCACGGACGTGGGCCCGTTTGTCAGTACCGACGCCGGGGGCAGCTGGCAGGCCCTGGGAGTCGGGATGCCGGCGGTGTCGGTGTACGATCTCAAAATCCATCCTACCCAGCATTTTCTGGTCGCCGGCACTCATGGCCGATCCATGTATGTGCTGAACGATCTGCCCACCGCTGTGGAAGCCGAATCGGTATCGCCTCTTGCTGGGGATTTTACCTTGCTCCCCAACTACCCCAATCCCTTCAATCCGGAAACGGTGGTGCCTTTCCGTTTGGCCAGCAGAACCGAGGTCACAGTGGCCATCTACAACGCTCTTGGTCAACGGGTAACCACGCTGGTAGAGGGGGTGCTGGCGGCCGGCCGCCACGAGGTGCGCTGGAACGGCACCGACCGCACTGGGCAGCCGGTGCCCAGTGGTGTGTACTTTGCCCGCCTGGTGGTTAAAGCGCATCACATCGTTCAGCAAAGCCGGCCCATGCTGCTGGTGCGGTAGGGAGGGTAGAGCTGGAACGGAACAGGTCGCCAGGAAGCGATCAGGAAGCGGTGGCGGGATGCGGATCGGGAGGGACGGCCACGCGTAGCTGCCGGGGCAGGACCTGAATGTCCAGCACGCGGTCCGCCCAGTGAGGATCGCCGTCGGTGTGAATGTAATCCGCCCGGGGCCGTTCCACCTTTAGCGATCGAATCCGAAAGGTCTCGTATTCCCTGACCTGCTGAATGGTGCCGTTAAAAAGCCGGTACACCTGAGTCAGGGCGGTGACAATGGAAATGGGATAGAGGATGCACACGTCCAGCTGGCCATCGTCCGGGCGCGCATCCGGGGCAATCACCGCGCCGTTGCCGTACTGGGGGAGATTGGCAATGGAGAACACCAGCGGATGGATAGTCCGCTGTTCCTTTTCGTTGCTTAAGGCAATGGGCTGTGGGGTGTAGCGGAGAAACTCGCGGGCTCCGACCAGGAAGTAGGGCAAGGGTCCGCGGATGCCGAAGCGATCGAAACGGGCGGCCACCTGGGCATCCAGCCCCAGACCGGCCACATTGAAGAAGTAGTGCTGGTTAATCTGTCCCACATCGATGGTGCGGATGGCCGGAGCCAGCAGCATCCGGATGGCTTGGGGCTGGTCCAGGGGAATATCGAAATTGCGGGCAAAGCCATTGCCCGATCCGGCAGGAATGACGCCCAGAGCCGTCTGCGAGCCCACCAGTCCCCGACCCACCTCGTTGATGGTACCGTCCCCGCCGATGGCCACCACCATGTCCGCGCCCTGCTCAACCGCCCGGCTGGCCAGTTCGGTGGCATGCCCACGGCCTTCGGTCTGCCAGATTTCAAACCGGCGCCCCGAAGGCCCCCAGATGTCCTGAATGGCCCGGCGAATCTTCTCCGGCCGGCGATTGACCCCCGAGATGGGATTGAGAATGAAAACGACCATGGACGGTGAAGCTCCCCGCGGTGTGCCTTTACCCGGCATGAAGGTGCCGGGTTATTCTCGTTTCAGTTTAACGCTCAAGGCCACGCCATCCCTCAGGGGCACGATGCTGGTCCACAGGCCCGGCTCTTGAAACAGGGCCTGGTTGTAAGTCTGGATGGCCCGTGTTTTTTCATCTGGATTGGCCTGGGCCACCTGCCCCTTCCACAATACGTTGTCGGTAACCAGCATGCCGCCCACCCGCAACAGGCGGATGAGGTCGGGAAGAATCATCGGATACTGGGGTTTGTTAACATCGTTCAGGATGAAGTCATAGGTTTCTTGCAGGGATTTCACCACCTCCAGAGCGTCTCCCTGCACAAACTTTATTTTGTGAGCCACTTCCGCCTTTTCGGCGAACTGGCGGGCCAGCTCCAGATTTTTTTCCTCATATTCAATGCAGAGAATGGAGCCGTTCTCGGGCAGGGCCAGGGCCATCCAGATGGCCGAATAGCCAAATCCGGAACCGCATTCCAGAACAGTGTGCACGTGTCCAAATTCAATCAGCAGGTACAGCAGTCGGCCGACCAGCGGGCCGACGATGGGGAAATTCCGCCGGGCGGCCAGGGATTCCATTTCCTGAAGCACCGGGTGCGATTCAGGGGTCATCTTTTGCAGGTAGGCTTCCACGTCCGGATGAACAATCATGGCGTTACCTCAGTTTTTGAATGCTTCTCCACAAGGGTCAAAACAAAACCGGCCAACCGGATTTTGCCGATCCTAACAGGCCGCTTTCAAACAGGAGGAACCAGAACAGGGCGGCCAGAAGGATCAGGTGCATCACGGTAGTGAGGGCGAAGTAGAAGTACAGTTTTCGCAACATTTCCGGCAGGGCCTGCCATTGCCGGTCCACCACTGCAGCCTGGGCCCGGTTGGCCGCCAGGTAGAGCCAGACGCCCAGAAGAACCGGGACCCAGGCCAGCAACAGGCCGATCAGAGAAAAGGCGGCCAGGGCTCCGTAAAAAAAGCTGATGATGGCCAGAATCCGCAGCCAGGGTACCATGCGTTGAATGGTGTCGGCCAGTCGGTCCGCCGGCGATTGATTGCGCAGGCTGGAAACAGAGGCTTCCATATCGGCCCTTTCCCCTTTGGTGAAAAGCTGAAAATAGAACACAGAGCGACCAAACCAAAATTGAAAAAACCTTCCTCCCGCCCGGATGCCGGCTGAAGACGGTTGCGGAGGCCGCTGGTAACCCGGACTCAGGTAATGGAGCGACCGCCGTCCACGTGGATGACTTCTCCCGTAATGAAATCGCTGCCCTCAATCAGAAAGGCGACCGTACGGGCAATATCCTCCGGGGAACCAATGCGCTTGAGCGGGGTGCGCTCGATGAGGGCCTGTTCTTCTGCCGGATCGTAGTTTTCGGCCAGCAGGACGGTTCCCGGGGCCACCGCATTGACCTGCACATGAGGGGCCAGCGCTTTGGCCAGGCCCCGGGTGATGGCAATAACTCCCGCCTTGGAGACGCAGTAGGGAATGTAGGAGGGCCACACGGTGTATGCGGAGACATCGGCAATGTTAATGATTTTTCCTCGCCCCTGGTCCACCATCACTTTGCCCAGAATCCGGGCGGAATGAAAAATGCTCTTCAGGTTTACATTCATGAACCGATCCCAGTCGGCTTCGCTGGCCTGAAAGAGCGGGGTTCGGTAGAAGATGGCTGCGTTATTCACCACCACATCGATTCGCCCGTAACGCTGTAAAATTTGGTCCCGGATGTTAGTCCAGGCGTCCTCCCTCTGCACATCACCTCGCACAACCAACGGTTGTTGGCCATGCCTGGCAAGCTGTGCCGCCGTTTGACCGGCCTCCTGTTGGTGGGTATGATAATGAACCACCACGCGCGCCCCTTGCTCGGCCAGATGCAGGGCAATGGCCCGTCCTACGCGGATGGCGCTGCCGGTCACCAAAACCACACTGTTTTTCAGTTCCATCGACGCTCCCACTGGCTTACACTAAAATTGCAATTCATACAACTTGCTACAAACCTTATAATACCCCCTTAAATATTGATAAGCGGAGTTGCAAGAAATATAATCCCATTGCGATGTCGAAGAACATAGCGGACATAAATAACTTTTTACAGCGCGAGTTACGCGAACGACATCTTACTGAGGTTTCTGTAAAAGAAGCGGCCCGATGGCTGCATGAAAAAGGATTTTTGAAGGACAGCGCCAGCAGCCCGGGGTTTCCCCTTCGCCGGCTTATTCAGGCCGATAAGATAGTGGGTGCCTTTAAAAAAAACAATTATTTCTGGTACATCCGGCGGGTGGAAAATTACCGAGAGCTGATTTCGCCAAGGCAATTACAGCAGCTGCTTGGTCTGAAGAGCATTCAGTCTATTTACAAGCGGGTGAAGGCTCAGAGCATGCCGCATGTGCGCCTGAAAAACGGCCAGCTGGTTTTTTACCGGGACGAGGTGGTGCGCTGGTTGGCCAAGGATGAGAACCAGTCGGACGCCGAGCCTTCGGGAGGGCAGACAGTTCGAGAAGTGGAACTTGCCGAGGAACAGACAGAGAGGGCGGGATAGAGTCAGGAAAGTTATTTTTGAGCAAGGGTCCCAAAACCAACTAAACAAACCAAAGGAGAACTGATATGCGCAGTCTCATCACGAAGGTGCTGGTGGTGGCGCTGGTATTAGCCCTGCTGCTCACCCTGTCCCTGTTTGGTGCCACGGAAGCGCTGGTGGCGGCCAAGGGTAAGGCGGTGCCCTCACTGAATACCTGGAATCCGACGCCACGTCCGGATCTGCCGATCCCCGACATGAATTGAAGAGATTTCCTAGACACGTTATTACATAAACCCGAAAAAAAGTGCTAACGTCCTGTTAGCACTTTTTTTATTTTCTATATGTTTCGCCCGATTTGTCGATGATATTGGCGGTTGCGGGTGGAGGTACATCTGATGAGAATCCGCTTCAGATGTCTCCTCCACTTCTATGTTTATGGGAAACGTAGATTGGTGAAATGGTCCGGCAGATACTGAAACGAAACTGGTTGCTGGTAAGCATATATTTCCTGTTGCTCTTTGTAAATGCCTTACGCCAGCCTAAGTTATTGCCTACCCTTATGATTTTCGCGCTGTATTTGTTTACTTATTTGGTTATTTGTGAAAACGAAAAGCTCGCCTCCCTTAATAAAGAATTGGTGATTGTTTTCAAG
>RFHE01000084.1 GCA_003696445.1 Calditrichota bacterium
AGCAGAGTCTGCCGGGCGGCCTCCCGTAAGTGGGGCAACAGTTCGCTGCGCCACAAGCGCACTCTGTTCTGTGCGGAGCGCAGGGCGCTGTAAGCATCCCGGAGCTGGCGGGTGATGGCCTGGCGGACCTGGACGTATCGCCAGAGGGCCTGTTTCATCTGCTCCCGGGCCTCCCGCCGCCGGCCCCCGTTCCAGTTCAACAACGGCAGACTGACCTCCAGGCCGGGCCCCACTTCCCGATCCGCGTCCCGGGGGAAGTTGGCATCCAGCACCCCGATCAGTTGGAACACCTCGGCGGTAGCCAGCCCTGCTCGGGCGCCGGCTTCCTGGGCCTGCAATTCGGCGGCGCGCACCTCAGGGCGGGCTGCCAGAGCCAGGGTCAACAGAGAATCCTCGGCCGGCAGCGCCGGTAGGGGCAACCTGATCCGGGCCGGTTGCACCGGCGGGAGCGGCCGGTTCGCAGGCAACCCCAGCAGTTCGGCGAGCCGATGCCGGGCCTGCTGGAGTTGCTGGCGCATTTGCCAGGCCCGATTGTACGCCAGGAGGGAATCCGCCTGAAAATTTCGCCAGGCCAGCCGGCTGATCTCCCCCACCTGCCAGCGCCGGGCCGCCAGGTCGGAAAGGGCCGCGGCCGCCTCCTGCTCCCGGGTCAGCAGCGCCACCTGGCGTTGGGCCAGGGTTACCGCCGCCAGCTGATGGTCCACTTCCCGGATCAGCTCCAGGCCATGCGCCACCAGCTCCTGGGCCACCACCGCCGCCTGGTTGCGGGCCACCTTAATGCGCAGCGGCCGCTGCCAGAATACCGCCAGGGGCCAGCTCAAGGCCGCTTCCAGCTGCTTGGGACCAATGGGAAAGAGCACTGAAAACACGGGATTGGCAATCAGGCCGGCCTGCTGCAGGCGGGCAAAACTGATCTCCAGGTCGGCCAGCGTGCTCTGAAAGGCTGCATTGTTAAACAGGGCGATGGCTACCGCCTCGTCCCTGCTCAGCGAATCGCTGACATCCACCCCCTCAGGCAAATGGAAACCGGTTCCCTCCCCCATCCGCGGCTGGCGGCCGGTGTGACGGGTAAAGGTGTCGGCAAACTCCTTGCGCTGCACCGATTCGCCGGTACCGCATCCCCACAGGGAAACCGCCAACAGAATCAACAGCCATCCCCACCGCACAATTCGGTTCATCAACGCAATTTCCTTTTTGCCGGGGCGCTTCAAATCCTCCTACACCACGTTGGCCGGGCCCCGGACCCGGGGTCTCGCCAGACAGGAGGTAAAAATAATTCAAGGAAACTGAACTTCACCTTAAATTTCAAAAAACGGCTCCTCTTTTGATGGGAGCGGTCATCTTCGGGCAAGTTTCACTTTTCAGTTTCCGGTTAAGCGGAGGCCATTGCCCCGGACGCGGAACGGCCTGTGCTAACCGCGGATGTAAAACAATGGCCCCCGCAGGGCAGGGAATTTGTCGGGGAACCTTGGCTCGACCTAAAGCCCCCTTCAAATTCAACAGGGACTTGCCTTGGTCGGAGTAAATCCACCAAGACGGACCGGGGGGAGAAGGCTTTTCGCTGAAAGGGCAAAAAAATCTCTTGCTCAAAAGCCGATTGTTTCTCTTATTTCAGACTTAAACCAGGTGAACCGCTTCGCCAGAGCGCATCAATGATTCTGCCGGATCCCACTGACCAATGTTATTTGCAAATATCCGAAAGTCGTTTTCCAGTCCAGGCCGAGCCAATCCCGGGCGGCGCCTGAATCCCAGTGAAGTTGGGCAAAAAGCAACATCTTAAAACTTCGGGAGACCGACTAACCATGGGCAACCGTTCGTTTCAGAATTCAGGCAGTAAATTCTACTGGTTTGCGATAGCCATTTTTTTGGCCGTACTTCCACGAATGGCCCGAAGTGGCGGGATTCAACGACTCGGTCAGCTGCAACTGGCGGGCACCTTTATTACCGATGTGTGGGGATACTTCGATCCACAGACCCAGAAGGAGTACGCCCTGGTGGGGGACAATAATGCCGGGGTGTTTATTGTGGATGTCACCGACCCGACCAATCCGGTGCAGGTGGCCCAGGTCAGCACGGTGCCCGGCTTCGACGTCAAGAGCTGGAGCCACTATGCCTATTCGGTGACCGGGAATGGGTTTGGCAGTGGCAAGATTGTGGACCTTACCGACCCGACCAATCCCGTTGTGGCGGGCAGTTTTCCTTCCTCGCACAACATTTTTATTTCCGACGATGGCTACCTGTTTGCCGAATTCCCCGGGCTGAAGGTGTACGATTTAAATCCAGATCCCACCACCCCCACGCTGGTCTGGACGGCCAGCACCAGCGACGGGCACGATGCCGCCGTGGTGGGGACCACCCTGTATGACTTCCACGGCTACAGCGGAACCAACATTTACAGCCTGAACCTGGGGGATCCGTTCACCGCCACCCTGCTGGGCAGCATCAACGATCCGGCCATTCAGTACCACCATTCCGGCTGGCCTACCCCGGACGGGCAGTATCTGCTGATCTGCGACGAGCTGGCCAACCATCCCACCCCGGACATCACCGTGTGGGACATCAGCGATCCGGGCAATCCGGTAAAGGTGGGGGAGTTTGCCGACCCGGACGCCACGGTTCACAATCTGTTCGTGATCGGGACCCGGGCTTTCGCCTCCTATTATTCGGCCGGGTTTCGCGTCCTGGATGTGAGCGATCCCACCGCCCCTGCCCTCATTGATGAATACGACACCAGTCCTACCACTGGCGAGGGTTTTACCGGCGCATTCGGGGTGTTCCCGTTCACCCACTCGGGCAATATCTACATTTCCGATGAGGACAGCGGGCTGTTTGTTTTTGCCTTTCAGGATTCGGCGGTGACCGGCATTGACCTGCCGGGAGGCGAACCCGGGGACTTTCAGCTGGCTCAGAATTTTCCCAATCCATTTAATCCCAGCACCACCATTGCCTATTGCATGCCGGAGGCCGGTCTGGTAACGCTGACAGTTTACAACGCGCTGGGCCAGCCGATTCGCACGCTGGTCAATGCGGTGCAGACCGCCGGGCGCCATCAGGTGGTGTGGGATGGGCGAGACGCCCGGGGCCGGGAGGTGGCTGCCGGGATCTACCTGTACCGGCTGCAGGCGGGGCGCTTTCAG
>RFHE01000085.1 GCA_003696445.1 Calditrichota bacterium
ATGCTTACATACGCCATCAACAACATCGATTATCTGGTTATCGGGCGTTTTTTGAATGCCACGCAGCTGGGTTACTACGAACGGGCATTCAATTTAATGAGCCTTCCCGAAAAACGTACCTCCAAGGCGGTTAACGATGTTCTGCTTTCCAGCTTTTCCCGGTTGCAGGATCAGGACGAACGGCTGGTGCGTGCCCTGCAAAAGGTGATTACCTCGGTTGCCGTCATTGCCTATTCGGTCAGCATCTGGTTTTATTTTGTGGCGCCTGCTCTGATTACGGTGCTGTACGGGCCCAAGTGGATCCCTTCCATCCGGCCGTTGCAGATCATGTGTATTTCAGGCTTTATTTACACCTTCACCCGGCTGCTCAATCCGTTGATCTATGCCCGCGGGTTGGTGAGTCAGAATGCGGCCCGCCAGCTCATCTATTTTCTTTTCCTCAGCGGTGCGGTACTGGTCGGCGTTCGCGGGGGAATTGTCGGCGTGGCCTGGGCCATCGTGGTGTCCTCGCTTTTTTATCTGGCCTTGAATGTGAGCCTCATCTTGCGTTACATCCCCATTCGGTTACATGAGTTGTTCCTGGCTCAGAAGTCAGCCATGATTTACGGACTCTTGCAGATCGGCATGCTGGAATTGTATCTCCATTTGACCCGGAATTTGGTGGCACCTGATGGGCCGGTATCCCTGTTCGCCATTTCGGCCATTTCTGCGCTGGCCTTTGTGGGTGGGCATCTCCTTTTTCGCTTTAAAGATGTACAGGGCATTTTCAACGAATTGTTTGGCGAATTGATTACCATGTTACGCAAGGTGCCGGGTTTGGGGTGGTTGCCCTGTTCAGTTCAGCAGCCCGGCCGGTAGTGTTAAGCAAAGTTTAATATTCACCTGAATCGACGCCTTTGATTATGCTGGTTCATCATTTTTTGGAACAGAGTGCCGCGCGCTACCCTGAACGGCCGGCGGCCTGGTTTCGCAATCGCTGGCTGGATTTTGCTGCCCTCAATCAAGGAGCCAATCGGGTGGCCCATTTTCTGCTCGAACAGGGTATCCGCCGGGGTGACCGGGTGGCCATGTTGTGGGAGAATTCATTCCACTACATCATGGCTTATTACGGCATCTTAAAGGCCGGTGCGGTAACGGTTGAACTCAATACCGAATTGCTATCCGAGGATCTGGTTTACTTGTTGAAAGACAGCGGCGCTCGTGGGCTGCTGATCCAGAAAAAATTTGCCCGGCACCTGAATGTACTTCTCGATCAGGCAGACTCCCTGGAATTTGTCCTGCTGGGCGAGGCTACGTCCAGACCGGAGAAGGACGGGCGCGTGATCTGGGCCCTTTGGGAGGAAGTACAAAAGCAATATCCACCGGAAAATCCGGCTGTCCGCTGCATCGACCTGGATCTGGCCTCCATCGTCTATACTTCCGGCAGCACCGGCCGCCCTAAAGGTGTCATGCTCTCTCACCTCAACATTGTAACCAATACCCGATCCATTGTGCAATATCTCCATTTGAATGATCAGGATCGGGTGATGGTCATTTTGCCCTTTTTCTACGTGTATGGGAAGTCCCTGTTGAACACCCATTTTTATGTGGGCGGTTCGGTGGTCATCGATAACCGCTTCACTTTCCCCAACGCGGTTTTAAACACCATGAAGCAAACCCGTTGCACTGGGTTTGCCGGCGTGCCCTCCACTTTTTCCATCCTGCTGCACAAATCCGCGGTAAGAAAATATCGGTTCCCGAATCTGCGTTACGTGACCCAAGCCGGCGGTCCCATGGCGCCAAATCTCCAGAAGGAAGTTGCCCTCACCTTTTATCCGGCCAGCCTGTACATCATGTATGGGGCCACTGAGGCTTCGGCCCGGCTCTCCTATCTGGATCCGGCCGATTTGCCTCGTAAGTGGGGCTCGATTGGCAAGGCTATTCCCAACGTGGAACTGTTTGTTGCCGACGAGGAAGGCCGGCCGCTGCCTCCTGGACAGACCGGCCAGATTGTTGCCCGGGGGGCTAACATCATGCAGGGGTATTGGAATGATGAGGAAGAAACCCGTAAAGTGTTGCGAAACGGACTGTACTTTACCGGCGATTTGGGCAAAATGGACGAGGAAGGTTTCCTCTACGTGGTGGGCAGGGCCAAGGACATGATTAAGGTGGGAGCCAACCGCATCAGCGCCAAGGAGGTGGAAGAGAAACTTCTGGAGCATCCCGGCGTGCTGGAGGTGGCCGTCATCGGCGTGGAAGATCCAATTCTCGGAGAGGCCATTAAGGCCTTCGTGGTGGCCAAGCCGGAGGCCGATCAGTTGGACGAAGCCTCAATTTTGCAATTTGCCAGAGATCATCTGCCACCTTACAAGGTTCCCAAATATGTGGTGTTCCTGCCCGAACTGCCCAAAAGCGCAGCCGGTAAAATTCTCAAGACCGAGCTGGCCGAGCGCTAATACCTGGGGGGTGCGATGGAGCAGGAATGGCTTTCTACAAATTTCCCCAGGCCTCATTTGAATAGTTCTCTGGGGGCTGAATGTGCGAGCACTGTTTTTACCGGCCCTATAACGGCCGGGGTAAATGTTTAACGGAGCAAAGACTGACCCAGAACCCCATCGAGCGAAAATGAGTTACACCGTTACGTGCGCAGACCTGAACCGGGACAGGGCGATTCTTCTGGACATTCTAACCCAGAACCGGGAGAAAGATTATCCATACGAGAGACGGTATGATTGGATTTACCTGGACAATCCTTGGGGCAAGGCAGTCGCCTGGCTCATCTGGGACGACAAGAAGCAACGCCCGGTGGGCATAACAGCGGCGTTTCCGCGCAAAATCCTGGTGCAGGGCCGGGAACTGACCTGCTGGAATTGCGGGGATTTTTCCATTGAAAAGCCTTATCGCACCCTGGGTATTGCCATCAAATTGCGAAAAGCGGCCCGGGAGGCGGTGGATCGGGGCGAGGTTCCCTGCCTGTATGCACATCCCAACAACCGAATGGTGCACGTGCACTTGAAAGTAGGGCACCGGCAGATTGCTCGCATGAAGCGTTACGCCCTGCCCCTGCGACCCTCCAAATTGGTTTCCGGCAAGTCCTGGCGGGGGGTGGTTTCCACGCTGGTAGATCCGCCGGTGGCTACACTGTTGCGCCTTAAGTTTCGCCGAGCCGGGGATTTTGAGCTCCACCCCCCGGAGCAGTTCAGCTTTTCTCCGGATCACACCAACCTGTGCTGGGAATTGAGCGAGCACTTTCCGGTGGTCGGCCTGCGCGACGAAAACTACCTGACCTGGAAATACATCCGCCACCCAGTTCACCGGTTCTATCTATTCAATTACTACCAGAAAGATCGACTGGCGGGTTATATTGTGTTCCGTTTGGAAGATGGCACTGCTGCCGTCAGCGAGGCGGTGACCGGGCCGGAAAAGGAGGCCTGGAAGCAAATGCTCTCTACGTTTTTGTGGGCGCTGTTAGCTCGGTTTCCGGCTGCAAAAGGTGTGAGTGTGGTGACCCAGGAGTTTAATCCCCTGGTGGAGACCATGCTGGCGCTGGGATTTAAATTCCGCGACGATTCAACGTCGGCGGTCATTGCCCACACGGCCGATCCCGACTTGCAGCCCCTGGTGCTGGAGGGGAAAAACTGGTTTATGACCGTCGGCGATCGAGATTCCTGATTAAAAATAAGGAGGAATGATTGATGAGCGAAGCACACATCGAGCAGCGCATCCGCGAGTTTTTGTACGAGGATAGCCTAAAAGAAACATTCGAAAATTTGACCGAGCAGGATTCGCTCCTGGAACTGGGGATTATCGACTCGGTCAAAATGATAGAGCTAGTGTCGTTCATCGAGCAGCAATTCGGGATTCAGGTAGATGAAGAGGATCTGATTCCGGAAAACTTTGACAACATTGCCGCCATGACCCGCTACATTGCCGATCGGTTAAATGGGGGAGCTGACGGCCGGTGAGCAGACCCACCATCCCGGTCAGTCTTCCCTGGAACAGCTGGCAGGAATCTCACGATCTGAAACTGGATTTTCCTGGAAGCTGGTCTGTGGAAGTATTCGCACCGGCCGATTTGCCTGAGGTTTCTGAAAGTGAAATTGCCGGACATGCCCAACGGCTGATCAAGGAAATTGAACGGACCCGGCCCGCGCGGGTTGTCCTTGCCGTGGACGATCTAACCCGGCCCCTCAGCTACCGGGCTTTTTTTGACCCCTTGATTGAATTCTGGCAGACCCACGCGCACCGGCCACAGATTACCGTGGTCGTGGGCCTGGGCACCCACGGCCCACTCTCATCGCGCGAGCTGGAATGGAAACTGGGTTCGGCCTGTGTGAATGCCGACTTCTTGCAGGTCCTGAATCACAATTACAAAAGTGAGGTGGCCGATGCTGGCTTTGAGTGGGGCAACATTCGGGTACAGGTCAACCGCCATTTCCTCCAGGCCGATTTCCGGGTGGTCCTCAGCACCGTCGTGCCCCATCCCTTCGCCGGTTTCAGCGGCGGAGCCAAAATGGTGTGGCCGGGCCTGTCCAGCATCGAGGTCACCCGACGTTCCCACCAGATGGCCTTGATGGGCTTTGCCGGCAAACCGGGCACCGTCCACAACAACAAATTTCGCCGGATCATCGACGGGTTTCTGGATCAGCTGCCCGTCCACTATTTTGTGGGTTTCCTGACCGATGCCCGTCGCCGCTGCGTGTTTGTGGATAGCGGGGAAATCCGCGGCACCTATCAGCGGGTGGTTCAACAGGCGGAATCTTTTTACCGGGTTTCCCTGCCCGAGGATGCCCGGTACGATGTGGTTTGGTTAAACGCTTATCCCAAGGACACCGAGCTGGTGCAGCTGGATACAGGGTTCTTACCGGTTCTGACGGCCGGTCGCAGTTTCTGGTCGGAGGATGCCATATTTGTGCTTAGTGGGTCAGCCTCCAAAGGTGTGGGGAAGCACGGGTTATTCGAACCGGGTGGTCTGCTCTATCGCGCGCCCCGTCCAAAGCGCTTTCTGGCCGGCCGTCCCCTGTGGCTTTTCCTCCCCGGCGTCTCCAGCAAAGAATGCCACCAACTGTTCTGGGATCAATATCCCCATTTTCAATCGTTGGGGGAGCTGAGGAACGCGCTGAGCAACGCCTTCCCCGAAGCGGCCTCGGTAGCGATATTTCCCGCCGCCGCCATCACCATTGTCGAAGGCGCCGGGGAAAAACAGTGATTGCCTTGCGACAGACTCCCAGCGCCTGCGCCATGAAGAACCCGCATCACTCAAACAAATGCAGGAAAACAATTCCGGGATGGCGACCATTCACCCTCCGGTAGAAGAAAAGGACATCGTTCAGGTGCTGATGGCGATTGAGGCCGGTGTGTGGGAGAAAAGCCTGAATCTGGGGCCGTTCAAGCGGCTTCAGGTGCTGGAAACCCGCCTGCTACCCTACTCCCAGATTGCCCAGGGGGTGGTGTTCTGCCAAGAAGGGAACGTGGGGATTCACGCCAAATTGTATCGAAACGCCC
>RFHE01000399.1 GCA_003696445.1 Calditrichota bacterium
AAGATAAAGCAATTAGGGTAAGGCGTGCCTTCCCTTCCGGAAAGACTTCCAGCGGTTCGTATGTTGCCGTTTGGCAACATGGAAAGGCCGAATGTTGCCGTTTGGCAACATTTTTCGTACAACGCCGGGCTTTTTGACCGAACAGGTTGCAGGACAAACCCATTGTTTGTAGAATGTGGATTCATCAAAAGGGAGTCGGATATTGGCCGATCAGACACAGGCAGCAGAGGGTGTATTATTGCGGTGGGCGTGGCGCCTTGCCCTGATTACGGTGCTTTACAACGTCCTGGAAGGGGTGGTGTCCGTCCTGGCAGGTCGGGCATCCGGAAGCGTGGCCCTGGTTGGCTTTGGGCTGGACAGCTTCGTTGAATCGCTCTCCGGGCTGGTGATGCTCTGGCGGTTCTTTCCGCGCAGGGAGGCCTTCGACCATGCGCGGGAAATGCAGCGGGAACGCCGTGCGGTGTTGCTGGTGGGCCTTTCTTTTCTGGCCCTCTCGGCCTATGTTGGCTACGAATCCATTCACAAGCTTGTTTTTCAGGAGATTCCCCGTCCCTCGGTGCTGGGTATTGCCATTGCCGTGGTGTCCCTGATTGCCATGCCCTTGCTCTTTTATGGAAAAAAACGCATTGCTTTACAGCTGGGGAGTCGCAGCCTGCAGGCCGATGCTCGCCAGACCCTGGCCTGCATGTTTCTCTCTTTTGCCCTGTTGCTGGGCCTTGTGCTGAATTATTCAGTAGGTTTCTGGCAGGCCGATCCCCTGGTCGGGCTATTGATTGCTTTCTTTCTCCTGCGAGAAGGGGTGGAGGCCATCCGCCAGCGCCAACTCTGCCAGTGCTGAACCCGCACCAGACCAGCACGGCCCATGCCCTCGAACCCAGGTCACGCAGCGTTCACAATGAGCAGGCCCCATGACTCCACGACGAAAGCCCTGGTGCCCTCGCCTTCCGGGAGGGCAACGCACGGATTAGCTCGCTGCGCCAAACAGGCTGTCCCCCCCTGCCAAATCTAATGAATTGGTCCCACGGGTTGCCTGAATGGAGCGGGCTACGACGAATTCCTGACAGGGGGAAGGTTAGTCGTTCTGCAAAATTTTCGGTTCGCACCCTGGAAGGTCTTGAGTTTTAACTGGATTGGGCGTAGACTTATTGGGCCAAAACTTGAGGAGGACAGGTCATGAAGAAAGGCACGCTGCTATTGTTTTTGCTTCTGGCCCTTGTGTTGAGCGGTTGTGGCAGGCCGCAGGAAGAGAAGTCGACTCCGGCAGAAGTGGCCAAGACCTACACCGGGCATGGTAGGGTTCTGAGCATCGACTCTACCGGTGTCATGATTCGCCACGGCGAGATTCCCGGCTACATGGCTGCCATGACCATGCACTATCCGGTGCAGGATACCATCCTGCTCTCCGGCATTTCCCCGGGGGATTCGGTAAGTTTTCAGATCCGGGTCAAAGGGTATCAGCACGAGCTGGTCGCCATTGAAAAGGCAGAAACCGCCGGCCCCGAGGATGGCCAGTAAGGCGAGGGCCGTTTTTCCTCTGGACCAACGGCTCAGGGTTCAGTCCGTTACCGGCGCAGCGGACAGAATGGATTCGGGCACGTTTTTGAATTTCTGGAAATTTTCCACAAAGCGCCTGGCCAGCTCTCTGGCTTTGGCATCGTAGGCCGACTTGTCCTGCCAGGTGTTTTTCGGATTCAGAATGTCTGCCGGAACCCCGGGACAGGCGGTGGGCACCAGCACGCGGAACACAGGATCGGGCCGAAATTCGGCCTTTTCCAGCTGCCCGTTCAATGCGGCTTTCACCATCGCGCGCGTGTATTTAATGTCGATTCGGCTGCCCACGCCGTATGGTCCGCCCGACCAGCCTGTATTAACCAGCCAGACGTTTACCTGATGTTGGTTCATTTTTTTACCCAGTAGTTCGGCGTAGCGGGTGGCCGGTAAGGGCAAAAACGGGGCGCCAAAGCAGGCACTGAAGGTAGCCTCCGGTTCGGTGACACCCGCCTCGGTGCCTGCCAGCTTGGAGGTGTATCCGGACATGAAATGGTACATGGCCATTTCCGGGGTCAATCGGCTGATGGGAGGCAATACCCCGAAGGCATCGGCGGTGAGAAAAAACACGTTGCGCGGATGCCCGGCAATGCCTGGAATCAGCGCGTTGTCGATGTATTCCAGCGGGTAGGTGGCCCGGGTGTTCTCGGTAATGGCGTCCGAATCGTAGTCAATGGTTCGCGTTTCTGGATCGTAGATGACGTTTTCGGCAATGGAACCAAAACGAATGGCGTTGTAGATTTGCGGTTCCTTTTCCCGGGAGAGGCGGATGGTCTTTGCGTAGCATCCCCCTTCGAAGTTAAATACCCCATCATCGCTCCAGCCGTGTTCGTCGTCGCCGATCAGCCGGCGTTCCGGATCGGCGGACAGGCTGGTTTTCCCGGTACCGGAAAGGCCGAAAAACAGAGCCACATCTTCCCGTGCTCCCACATTGGCCGAGCAGTGCATGGAGAAAATTCCCTTCAGCGGCAGCAGGTAATTCATGACCGAGAAGATCGACTTTTTGATTTCGCCGCCATAGCGGGTACCGCCGATCAAAATGAGCCGGCGGCCAAAGTGCAGAACCACAAAGACTTCCGATCGGGTACCGTCCACTGCCGGATTGGCCTGCAGCATAGGGGCATGGAGCACCGTGTAGTCCGGCCGGTAGTCGGCAAGCTCGTCCCGGGATTGGGGACGCACAAACAGGGTGCGTGCAAACAATGCTCCCCAGGCCAGTTCGGAAACCACCCGAACGCCAAGACGGTAGCGCGGATCCTGTCCGGCGAACAGATCCTGCACAAACAGCTCTTTGCCTTGGTAATAGGCCCGTACCTTGTTCAGCAGGTGATCGAATTGCGCCTCGCTCATGGGGATGTTCACCGAGCCCCAGTCGATATTGTCCTTGGAGGTGGCCTCTTCCACGATAAACCGGTCCTTGGGCGATCGGCCCGTCCGGCTGCCGGTGCTCACGATTAATGCCCCATTGTCGGCCAGTACGCCCTCACTGCGACGAAGAGCCGCCTCTACCAGTACGGGAGTGGTCAGGTTCCAGTGGAGTGCTTTCCAGTATTCAATGCCCAGTTGAGAAAGTTGATTTTCTCGATCGCTCATGGGATTGTCCTCCGTTCAGCCGTTTAAGTCCGCAGTTTCGCGCAACGATTAGGCAATTAAAATAGAAAACTTTCACAATCGAGGGTATGACTAATTTCATTTGCACGGAACGCATTTTTCTGGCGGTCTAAGCGGGATCCAATACAACCAGAACTATCCGTAAAAAGAGCACTTGGACGAACCTTTTTGGGTAGCTGTTGGCCTGGCTGATTTTGCAGGTTAGATTTGGCGCCATGAGGCGGCGATGGGTACTTATTCTGCTTATGGTTTTCGGGTTGGGTAGTGGTTTGGTGGGGCAGGAGGCGAGTGCTTTCCATTCGAAGATTAATGGTGTCAATCTGGTGGCCTCCCCGCAACCTATTCGTATTGAGGATTTAAGGACTGTGCTGCAGGTTCAGGCCGAATGGGTTGCCATTGTCCCTTTTGCCTTCAGCCGTCCTGGGAAGCCGCAGGTGATTTACCATGTAAATGGCCAGTGGTGGGGGGAAACGCCGGAGGGCATTCGAGCGACCGCACGCATGGCCCATCAGCTGGGTCTTAAAGTCCTGCTCAAACCGCACGTCTGGGTGGTCCACGAAGGCTGGCCCGGTGATTTTACGCTGAAAAGCGAGGCCGATTGGCAGGAATGGGAAAAACAGTACAGTCAGTACATTCTACGTATGGCCCGTCTTGCTCGGGAGGAAGGGATTGAGATGCTGAGCATTGGGACCGAGTTCAGGCAGGCGGTTCGCCAGCGCCCTCAATTCTGGAAAAGGTTAATTAAGGCTGTGCGTCAGGTGTACACTGGCGCGTTGACCTACACAGCCAACTGGGACAATTATCAGAACGTTCGCTTCTGGGCTGACTTGGATTACATTGGATTAAGCGGCTATTTTCCGCTGGTAAAGAAGGCCACGCCGGAAGTGGAAGAACTGGTCCAGGCCTGGCAGCAGGGGCCGGTGCCCCGCCTGGAAGCCCTCTCCCGCCGGTACCACAAACCGATTTTGTTTACCGAATTTGGCTATCGCAGCGAGGACTACAGTGCCTGGCGCCACTGGGAGGGGGGGCGCGGTCCAGTGAACCTTCAGGCGCAGGCCAACGCTTACGAGGCTTTTTTCCGGGTCTTTTGGTCCCGCCCTTGGGTTGCTGGTGGTTTTCTGTGGAAGTGGTTCACCCATCCTCGCCGGGGTGGACGCGGGCATAACGGCTTTACCCCACAGAACAAACCGGCCATGCAGGTGATTCGCCGCTGGTACGGCAGCCAGCAGGCTGGCGAATAATCCGGCCTGGAGAAAAATGCGCCTGCTTGACTGCCTGCCGACCCTCCCTTAATTTTCTTCTTCACTTCGTTTAATCCAATCGGGAGAAAGAGATGACAGACATTGCAGGCATTGTGGCTCGGGAAATCCTGGACAGCCGGGGAAATCCCACCGTGGAGGTGGACGTCTGGCTGGAGAATGGTGGCTTTGGAAGGGCGGCGGTTCCCTCCGGTGCATCGACCGGCGAACACGAAGCGCTGGAACTGCGGGACGGTGATGCAGCCCGCTACAACGGCAAAGGGGTGTTGAAGGCGGTTCAGAATGTGAACAATGTGATTGCTGACGCCCTGCTGGGCATGGACGCCACCGAGCAGGTGGCCATCGACCGGCGCTTGCTGGAGCTGGATGGTACGGAGAACAAAAGTAAGCTGGGGGCCAATGCCATTCTTGGTGTCTCGCTGGCGGTCGCCAAAGCAGCGGCGGATGCCCTGGGCCTGCCCCTTTACCAGTACCTGGGCGGCGTGCATGCCCATGTGTTGCCGGTGCCCCTGATGAACATTCTCAACGGCGGCAAGCATGCGGACAACAACGTAGATCTTCAGGAATTCATGATTGTGCCGGCCAACGCCACCAGCTTTCATGAGGCCCTGCGTATGGGTGCTGAGGTCTTCCACGCCCTGAAGAAAGTGCTCCACAGCAAGGGCTACAACACCTCGGTGGGGGACGAAGGCGGCTTCGCCCCGGATCTGCAGTCCAACGAAGAAGCGCTTCAGGTGATTACCGAGGCCGTAGAACAGGCCGGCTATCGGCCCGGCGAGGACGTGTTCTTCGCTCTGGATCCGGCCTCCAGTGAATTTTACGATGCGCAGGGAAAGCGCTATTTGCTCAAATCCGAGGATCGGGAGCTAACAGCCGCCGAAATGGTGGAGTACTACGAATCTCTGGTGAACCGGTATCCCATTATTTCCATTGAGGATGGGATGGCCGAAGACGACTGGGAAGGCTGGCGGTTGATGACCGAACGACTGGGCAGCCGGATTCAACTGGTGGGCGACGATCTGTTCGTTACCAACACCAAACGCCTGGCCCGGGGCATTGAAATGGGCGTGGCCAACTCCGTGTTGATCAAGGTCAATCAGATCGGCACCCTTACCGAAACGCTGGACTGTATTGCGTTGGCCCATCGAGCCGGTTACACCACGGTCATTTCCCACCGCAGTGGGGAAACTGAGGACACCACCATTGCCGATCTGGCGGTGGCGGTGAACGCCGGTCAGATTAAAACCGGTTCGGCCTCCCGCAGCGACCGCATCGCCAAGTACAACCAG
>RFHE01000086.1 GCA_003696445.1 Calditrichota bacterium
CCTTCCTCAGCGCGGATGTGAATGTGGTCCTCAATCGGGTGCTGAAAACCACGCCCGATTTGAAAAACTACATCACATCCATCACCACGCCCCGCGGCAGCAAGCGGGTCATCGAAATCAACCTCTCCATCGTGCATGACCAATACCAGATGCCCAAAAATCTGATTGTGGCGCTGGTGGACATTACCGAAAAGATTCAAACCCAGCGGGAGATCCTGGAAAATCAGACCAAACTGCACCGGATGAATCGCGAGCTGGTGCAGAAAACCCAGGAGCTTCAGAAGGCCATTGAACAGAACCGCCGCAACGCCGGAAAGCTGGCCCGGTTGATCGAAATCAGTCAGGAACTGCTCCGCCACGGCAGCGGGGAGGAAATTGTGCACACCCTTTTGAAGGGTGGGTTTTCGCTGGTGGAAGCCGATCAGGCAGCCATTTACCTGTGGGACCGGAGTCAGAAGCAGCTGGTTCCGCGGCTGGCCTATCCGGAAGAGGCGCGAACCCGCTTCCGGCCTCTGGCGGAAAACCCTTCGGTGCTCTGGCAGACCTTCCAGACCGAACAGCCTCATCTGGTTCAGCTGGATGCTCTGGAGCCGGCCGATCTGGAAGCCTTGAATCTGGATGCCCCTTCCGAGCTGTCGGTGATTGCGGTGCCCGTTGCCGAAAAAAACATCAAGTTCGGGGTGGCCCTGTTTCTGAAACCGCAAAAGTACGCCTTCGGCACCGAGGACCTGCATTTATTGACCACCCTGGCCCATCTGGCCGCCATTACCCTGGACAAAATTTACCTGTTGCAGGCGTTGCGCGATAAGGCCCAGCACCTGGAAAAGGCCTATCAGGATTTGCAAAAATCCCAGCAGCAGGTGGTGCAATTGCAGAAAATGGAGAGCCTGGGCACCCTGGTTGGCGGCATTGCCCACGACTTCAACAACATCCTGGGCATCATCCTGCCCAACATCGACCTGATTCGCATGAAGCTGACCGACGACAATCCCATCGTCAAACATGTCAATACCATTCAGGAGGCCGCGGAGCGCGCTGCGGACCTGACCCGCCAGCTGCTCATGTTCTCCCGCAATCAGGATGTCAATCTGCAGCCTATTTCGCCTAACCAGCTGATCATGCGCCTCTCCGGGATGTTCCGGCGAACCCTGGGCAAGCACATCGAGGTGCGCACCGAACTGGATGCCAATGTACCTTACATCCGTGCCGACGAAACCCGCCTCACTCAAGTGCTCATCAATCTGGCCGTGAACAGCAGGGATGCCATGCCCGATGGAGGTGTTCTCACCTTCCGCACCCAGCTGGTGGATTACCGGCCGTCCTCAGGCGATGGGCAGGAAAAACCCCAGCCCATGGTGTGCATTTCCGTCGCCGATACGGGGGTCGGCATTCCCAGGGAACATCTGGACAAAATTTTCGATCCCTTCTTCACGACCAAATCGGTGGGGAAGGGCACCGGGCTGGGGCTGTCCGTGGTTTACGGGATCATGCAAAGCCACAACGGATTTCTGGAAGTGGAGAGCGAAGAGGGTCAGGGAACCACCTTTCGGCTTTACTTCAAGCCGGTTAAAGTGGTTCCGCAGAAAAAGGTTCCCCGGCCGCCGGCCGGCATTCCCGAGGGCAACGAAGTGGTACTGGTGGTGGATGACGAAGACATGATCCGGGATTCGCTGCGCGATATTTTGCAGTCCCTGGGCTATCAGGTTTTGCTGGCTGCCGATGGCCCTCAGGCAGTGGAAATCGCCCGCCAGCGCAAGGACATTCAGCTGGCAATCGTGGACTTTGCCATGCCCCAGTGGAACGGCATCGTCACCATCAAGCATCTCAGAACGGTGAATCCAGCCATTCGCATCTTGCTCTCCAGCGGACACGCCGACCGCGAACGCCTGCTGGATGCCAATGTGCCTGTGGAGGGCTTCCTGCCAAAACCCTATCGAATCTCCGAACTGGCCAGAAAAATTAAGGAAGTGCTCCGCAAACCGGTGTTGAGTCGCAATTAAGCTTCGGTTCGCCTTCGAATAGTGCCTTAGGAAAACCTGTTGCCAGCAGCTTTCCAGCTTAATTTGTAGGGCAATTTTGCCTGCTCGCTCTGAATAGTTAAAGTCATAATCTTGAATTTGAAAAAATCAAGTAAATACACTTGATTTTTCTATTTCATTCGCTAAATTTAAGTGCCTGCTCCATTCAGGGAGGGATGGCAGACTGACCGATGCTTTGCGACGCTTAACCGGATTTTACACAACCTCCGCTCCAGGAACATGACCGAACCATTGTATTACCAGGATCCCTATTTGTTTGAATTTCAGGCGCGAATTCTCCGCCGCCTTACTGGAGATCAGGGGTATGGCCTGGTGCTGGATCGAACGGCGTTCTATCCCGGTGGGGGCGGCCAACCTCCGGATCGGGGGGCGATTGAGGATTTACCGCTTTTGGCCATTACTCGGGATGGGGACACACCGGTCCACTGGGTCGCGCAGGATCCGGGCAAAGAGCGGGTGCACTGCCGGGTAGATGCCCTCCGGCGCCTGGACAACATGCAGCAACACACCGGCCAGCACCTGATTTCCGCCTGTTTGCTGAAGGTGGGAGGGTTTGAGACGGTGTCGGTGCATTTTGGGGAGCAGTACACGGCCGTGGAGATCGATCGGGAGGCCATCGCCGGAGAACAGATTCAACAGGCCGAAGCCCTGGCCAACCGCATCGTTGCCGAAGCACGTTTGGTGGAAACCTATTGGCTGAGTCCCGAGGAAATCCACCGGATTCCCCTGCGCAAAAAGCCACCGGCTCGGGAAAAGATTCGCATTGTGGAAATCGACGGGCTGGACTGGTCGGCGTGCGGCGGCACCCATGTGCGAAAAACCAGTGAGGTCGGCCCGGTGGTGTTTGCCGGCAGCGAGAAAATTCGTGGCCGGATGCGGTTACGCTGGCTCATCGGGGACCGCGTGCGGGCAGCTTATCACCGGCAGCGTGAGTGGTTACACCAAATGAGCGTTCAGCTGACTTCCGCGGCCGAAGAACTGCCCGAACGCATTGCCCGGTTGCTGGAGGAACGCAAGGCCCTGGCCAGGCAGGTCCATTTTTTAAACACCCGCCTCGGCGAACTGCTGGCCGATTCGCTTTCCAGTAAGGCGCAACCTGTGGGCAGATGGCAATTGGTTCACTTTAATGCCGGGACCGAGTTCGGGCCGGATTTTCTCCGCCCGCTCATGCAACGGCTTATCGCCAGGCCTGGCCTGGTCGCCGTCCTGGCCTGCCAGAACGATGCCGCCAGCGCCTTCTGGATGGTCGGGGCGTCGGAGGACTGCCGGCTGGATTTTGCCCGCTTGCTGCCGCCTCTTTTGCCGATAATGGGAGATGCCCGAGGCGGAGGGCGTGGCACCGTGTGGCAGGGCAAATGTAGCGGCACGCCCAAACTGGAGGCTTTCGTCCGTGCGCTGAAAGCTCGCCTGAGTGAAGGGGAATCCCATGGCTGATATTCGCGGCCTGGTGTTGCAGAGTCGCTTCGATTTCCTGGAACAGGAGCAGGGCGAAGGGGCCGTTCAACGGCTCAAGGAGCGGCTTACCCCGGAACATTTGCCGATGGTGGCCGAACAGATTTTCCCGGTCAATCTGTATCCCTTTGCTCTGCTTCAGGACATCGACCGCGCGTTGCTCGAGGTAACCGGCACGCCGGAAGAAGCGCTTTTCAGCCGGGTGGGCTCGCACCTGGGCCTGCTGCTGGCAGACCGGTATTTTTACAACTACATCGAAGGGCAAAATCCCCAGGGCCTGCTCGATCAACTCGGGCGCCTCTACCCGTACCTCATCTATCTGGGTGGGTACACGGTGGCGCACTCAGGGCAGGGGCAATCCCGGGTGGCCATCCACTACCCGGAACCCATTCACAGGCCGTATTGCCTTGCTCTACAGCACGCCCTGGCGGCCATGCTAACCCGGTGCAGGGCAGAGGCGCTGACCTGGCAGGAAGACACCTGTGCGGCTCAGCAGGCCGAGGCCTGTCACTATCGCTTCCAGTGGCAACAAAGCTGAGGGGGAGAACGGCCGTTGAAAACGATTGCCAACCGGCAAAAGCTGTTTGTCCAGCCCAGGGAATACAAATACAGCCGATCGGTGCCGTTTAAGCGGTTAAACGTGCTGGAACGCCGGAAAAGAAAAGGCAGGGCAGGGATAACCGGACAGAAGGGGAAACGCTGATGGAAAGTGCGCAGCAAAATTATGTGGTTCTCATCGGGGACATCAGTGGCTCGCGCCAGCTGACCGGGCGCAATCGCTATCAGAGCCAGCTGTATGTGAAATCGGCTATCGTTCAGATTAATGAACAGTTTCGCGGTCAGTTGGAGGCGCCGCTCACCATTAGCAAAGGGGACGAATTTCAGGGATTGCTGACCCAGCTCCAGCCGGCCCTGGAGATCATGCTCTACATGGAGAAGCTCACCTTTCCCGTCCCGTTGCGTTTTGGCATCGGGGTGGGACCGGTTTACAAAATGGGCGGTTCCCTGCCCATCGAAATGGATGGCCCGGCCTTCCACCGGGCCAATGCAGCGCTTAATCTGGCCAAGAAAAAGAAAGTGGCCTACCGGATAGAAACCCCCTGGCCGGAAGAAGATCAGATTCTGAATGTGGTCTTTCGCCTGATGTCTGCCATTAAATCGCGCTGGAACGAGCGCCATTTCCGGCTGTTCTGGGCCTACAAGGAGTTCGGGACCTATCGGGAGGTTGCCCAACTGGAAGGGATTACGCCCCAGGCGGTGTGCGATGCGCTAAAAAATTGCCGGGCCCTGGATGTTCGGGCGGCAGAGGAGGATTTGCTCGCTTATTTAAGTAACCGCTTCACTCATTTGCTTCAGTCCAGTTCGGAGCTCTCCGAAACAGCGGCCAGCCGATAGTAGCCGTCCAGGTACTGGATGATCTTGACCACCAGAATCAGAGCCGGCAGCACCAGCAGGGGGGACACATGCCCGTTCCACAGGTAGCCGGGCAGGCGCTGGTCCAGTTGCAGGTTTAAAAACAGCAGAGCGGCGGCGTTGTTCATGCCGTGGCACAGGGCCGAAGGCCAGATGCTGTTGGTGCGCCAGGCCAGGTAACCGAGAATCACCCCCAGCAAAAAAATCTGAACCGCCCAGTAAATCATCATGTGGATGGCCGTCCAGATGAGGCTGGCGTAAATCACCGCCCTTGTCACGTTCTGATAATGTTCCAGCGAAATCTGCAACAGGCCGCGAATGATCGATTCCTCCACCAGCGCGGCAATAACCACCGCCCCCAGAATCATTAAAATCCACTCCAGCGGGGTTTCCGCCTTCAGGGAGAGCAACATTTCCTGAACCAGATCGGGCATGGGAATGAACATCTGAATGAGCCGATCCAGCTCATCGCCCAGAATGGTCAGCGCCGCGCCCAGAGGCAGGCTGAGCAGGAGGACCCGTCCGGGCACTGGATTCCAGCGAAACAATCGCTGGAGCGAATAGTCCTTTTTGCGCAAATACAGAACGGGAAACACCGCCAGACCCAGTTCGCCCACCACCGCCAGGAGTTCGGCCAGTCCGTTGGCGTTGATGGCTTCCGGATCGCTGCCCACCAGCAGCAAAATGACCACCTGCATTACCAGCAGGGTGCCAAAAAATCCGGCAATAATCACAAAAAACACTTCGCGCGGTTGCGGCACCTGTGGTTGTTCGTCCATGATCTTATTCGGCTTTGGATTTGAATCGGAAAATCTGTCCGGCCACCCAGTGCAGGGTTACCCCGCCGGCAATGGCCACATTTAGGGATTCGGCCTGCCCGTACTTCCAGATGCGTACCATGAAATCCATGCGGTGTTGCACCTCCGGGCTCAATCCCTGGGCTTCGCCGCCCAGCACAACGGCTACCGGCGCACGAAACTGGGTTTTCTCCAGCACCCGCTGGGCAGAGGGCGAGGTGCCCACCAGCAGAAAGCGGCTGGCTTTCAACTGGTCCAGAACGCTCAGAAAATCCTCAACTTCAACGACCGGCAGATAGAATAGCGAACCCATGCTGGCGCGAACCACTTTCGGGTTGTAGGGGTCCACGCAATCGGGAGAGAGCAACACCACGTTCACCCCGAACCAGTCTGCCGTTCGGATCAGCGTACCCAGATTACCCGGGTCGCGCACGCCCTCCAGGAGGAGGAGCAGCTTTTTTCTGCCCAGGTTAATGCGCTCCTGCTCCTGGCCTGGCTGCCGGGCCACCAGAAGAATCCCCTGGGGCGTTTCTGTATCGGCCAGGCGCTTGAAGGCTGCCTGATTGATCACCTGGTGGCGGAGGTTGCGCAGCCGCAGATGCTCGCGGATCTCCGGCCAGTGCTCGGATTCCAGAAACGGACCGGTGACCAGACAGGCCTCCAGGCTCAGCGGCGAGATGAGCGCTTCCCGGGCCAGCCGGTAGCCTTCAATTAAAAACAGTCCGCTCTGCTGCCGGCCTTTCTTGGTTTTGAGTGCACTGTATTTACGCCAGCCTTCAGCCATCGTTACTGTCCATCCGTCTGGTTTTTCTGCCGTTGTCCAAGTCCGGCGCGGTCGGCAGGGCAAGCAGCCCGCCCGCTCGGCCGTTTCCTCCGGCTCAAAAAATTAAATAAAAAATGAACAACCCGGTCATGAGAATGGCCAGGGCGATTTTAAACACGCTGCCGGCCAGAAATCCCAGAAAGGCGCCCCAGCCGGCCCGCCAGGCCTCCTGCTGCCTCTTGCCGGCCAGCATCTCGCCGGCAATGGCCCCCGCGAATGGGCCCAGAATCAACCCCGGCACGGAAAAGAAAACAAATCCTACAATGCCGCCGATAATGGAGCCCCACACCCCCAGCGGCGATGCGCCATATTTTTTTGCCCCCACCGCGCCGGCAAAATAATCCACCGCGTAGCTAAGGAGGGTTACCACGCCCAGCACGACCATGGTGGTAGCGCCGTAATCCCGCCACCCGGAGGCGATGCCCCACACCAGATAGGCGGCATAAATCAGCGGAATGCCCGGGAGAAACGGGATAAGCACCCCGGCATTACCGGCCAGAATCAACAAAAAGGCAATAAACAGCCACAGATATTCCATCGGCTCCCAGGGATTTTGTGAAAGAATTCCAATATGGACATCGCCGTTTCAAAAATCAATCCCGGATGGAAAACAGGGGCCCGGCCCTCATTCTGCAATTGCGGCGGAGAGGGAGCCTGGCCCACGTTTTGGCCTTGCCTTTTGCAGACTCTCTCCGAGCGTGGCCGGCCAGGCTGGAGCCGGCCTCCGGGTCAGCATGGACGCTCGGGCTCGCCTCCAGCGCAAAATAAGCGGGCCGCAGTGCGGCTGCCTTCGGCAAACCGGCACCAGGCCTGGGCAGCATACCGGAAAAACCCGCGAGGGGGGCGCGTAGGAAAGCGCCCTCCGTACACAAGCTGGCTCCCGCAGACCCCCCGGGCTGTTCCAGAGCAGAAGGCAAATTTCACCAGTTTCCCGGGGCTGGGAGGGGTCCGCCGTCAGGGTGAGAGGGGGCGGGCGACCATCACCCGTTCCGGCAAGGCCAGAAAAAATCCGCAGAAACCAAGACCAGGCCTCTGCCGCCGCCGATCGGCGTTTTCCCGAACTCGACAATTACAGTTTGGAGAACAATAGCCGGGGGCATAAATTTGGTAAGCAGCGAAGTGGAGACGGCGCATTGAGTGGCTATCGCTTTACCGACAAGGACATCGAACAGATCAGCCGGGTGCTGGGCGTGGAGCCGGTAACCCGGGCGGACCACTACCACTTTGTGCTGGATAATCCGGAAAAAGGCCGCAAGCTCTCCCTGGAAATCTACCCGGCCCAGCAGGTGGGGGACCAGGAGAGCAATCTGGTAACCGTTTACACACCCAATGCCCACATTCAATTACACCACTGCACCGGTTACGTGGTCAGCGAATCGCTGGGGGAAGTGGTTTTTGTCGGTGAGGACCAGGGCCGCATTTCCGGCCTGATTGTGGAAAAGGAGGCCGCCTGTTCCCTGTACAGCAACGTGGACCGGCGGATTCTTTCCGGGGATTTCACCCGACTGGCCCCGGAAGTCATGATGTCCAGCATCGCGCTTTCGGTTGCAGAACACTTGCTCTCGCTCGATGACCCGAACCGATAACCCCATGAAAATTTATGCCCTTACTCTGGGCATGTTTATGGTGAATAACTACCTGGTGGTGAACCCGGACACGCGCCGGGCCATCCTGATTGACGCCTGCGAGGACTATCAGAGCATTCTCCGCCAGTTGGATCAGTTGAAAGCCGAGCTGGTGTACCTGATCAACACCCACGGGCATGGGGATCACATTGCCGGCAACGGCGCGATCATCGAGCGGACCGGAGCGAAGCTGATGATTCATCGGCTGGACGAGCCCTTTCTGCGCGACCCCAACCTGAACATGTCCGCCCTGCTGGGGGTCAGCCTGCAGAGCCCGCCTCCGGATCGCTTTCTGGAGGAAGGGGATGTGGTGGAAATGGACGGCATTCGCCTGCAGGTGCTTCACACGCCGGGCCACACGCCGGGTCACATTTCGCTGCTGGCCGATGGCGTTGCCTTTGTCGGCGATGTCATCTTTCGCGAGTCCATTGGCCGGACCGATTTTCCTTACGCCTCGCACGAGCAACTCGTCGAGACCATTCGCACCAAAATTTACACCCTTCCGGAGGACACGGTGTTACTCAACGGCCACGGCCCGGAAACCACCGTCCGCCACGAAAAGGCCTTTAACCCATTTGTTCGGGGATGAGTCCGGTGGACTGGGATGGGTTGCTGGAGCGGTTCATGGCTCACCTGGCCCTGGAGCGCAACCTGGCCGATAATACCCAGTTTGCCTATCGCCACGATCTGGAACGTTATTTTCAGTTTTTGCAGGAATCCGGCGTCCGGGGGCCGCAGGCTATTCAGCCGCTTCACCTTCAGCGCTATGCCCGGTTGCTGGGCGAGCTGGGGCTGGCGGCCAG
>RFHE01000400.1 GCA_003696445.1 Calditrichota bacterium
ACACGGACAATCTGCACCCTCAGCCGCCGGCCCTCGTATTGGGGAAAGAGCCGAAATCCAAACACCGGCTGATTGGTCAAATCCAGCCAGCCATCGGTCTCCCCGTAGCGCAGGTCGTAAAGATAAAGGCCGCCGGGGATTTTTCGAACCGCAAAATAGCCCCGGGTAAAGGCAACCAGCCGCTTCACAGGGCGCAGGTGGACCAGAGGCGCCAGAAGATGGTGATTTTTCTCGATCCGCCGGAAGCTTTGCGGGGGCCGCTTGTCCAGCAGGGAATAGAAGCCCTCCCAGTACGCCGAGTCGCCTTCGGCCACTCCACGCCACAGCACACTGTTGAATGGCGTAGGGCCCACAAAAAGCCGTTGGACGGGAATGCTCTGCTTAGCCAGCGCCTGGGAGAAGGTTTGCTGCGCGTGAATTTTTGCTCCGACGGTTGCCGCAAGGTAAACGGTGCTTAACCCCAGCCCCAGCCAGTTCAGTCGGCGCCGGTGGGCCGACGTTCGCGGGTAAAACAACAGGGCCAGCGTGCACAGAAGGAGTGGCACCGTGTACAGGGGATCGACTACAAAAATGGTGTTCCAGCTGATACGGAGGGAGGAAAACGGCCAGAGCAGGGACGTGCCGTAGGCGGTGAAGCAATCCAGCAGAGGGTGGGTTACCGTGGCCAGAAACACCAGCCAGAGCCACTGGCGGGTGGGGATGCCGGTGTTGCCATATCGCCGGGCCAGCCAGGGTCCTAGCAGGCCAGAGAGAAGCAGGGCGAAGGTAATGGAATGCGAGGGGCCGCGGTGGAATAACAGGCGGCTGGCCGGATCCAGGAAGGGGGCAGCCAGCACGTCCAGGTCCGGCACGAGGCCGCAGACAGCGCCCCAGAGCGGCGCCCGATTGCCAACCTGCCTGCCCAGAACCGCCTCGCCCACAGCCGCTCCCAGTGTTATCTGAGTCAGCGTGTCCATGCCCGTCCCCGCTTAAACAAAACCTCATTTTACATCTGTTCTCTCGGTTTTGCAACCAGGGCTGTGGAATTGGCCCGAGCCGCGAGAAGAATGGACCTTACCCCTGTGAAGTGGATCCCCCCTCGTCCGATCAAAAAATTTGACGCAACAGAGGATGGGCGACCTGCCTGCGGCGTGGCCCCCAGGATGCGCCCGGAGGGCGGTGACGTCTCCATGGCGCCAGCAGCCCGTTTCGGCGAGAGAAAAGCCGCTCTCTGGGGCCGACAAATGTGAATTCAGCCCCGCGAAGCGCGGCCAGGGAAGCTGTCCGCACCAAAAAAGGTCGTTTCCCCAAAGGGTGGTCCCATCGCGTCAAAACTTTTTCGGAACAGCCGTGCCGGCTTCGGGTTAGAGCCTCCCCTGAGCCAGGCTCACTGCTCTGGCCGGACCGGCCAGTTCGGCCAGAGCAAAAAGCACGGCAAGGGCGTTGTTTTCCAGGAAGGCGAAGTCCAGGGTTTCCAGCAGGTCGGAGGCGGCATGGTAGTTTGGATTTCGGAACTCGGCGCCGTCAGTGAACATGACTGCCGGTATCCCCGCATCCCAGAAGCTGCTGTGGTCGCTGCGGCGCAAGTCGGGGGCCATGCTCCCGTTGCCGGGGACTTCCAGATCCAGCAGGGGCAGCTCGGGCAGATGCCTGGCGAGGGCTTTTTTAATGTTAGCCACCAGTTGAGACGAGGCCGTATTGCCGATGAGGGTCAGGAAATCGCCGCGCCAGTCGCGCATGCTCAACCAGCCCAGTGCCTCTGGAAACAGCAGTTCAAAACCGGGCGGAGTCAGCTGGCTGTTAGGGGAAGCATCGGCATACCCGATCATCTCCAGATTAAGCACGCCCAGCACCTGAGTGTTCCGGAGGGCGGGCTGCTGCACGAAGGCCCGGCTGCCGGCCCGGCCGGCTTCTTCTCCATCGAAGGCAATAAACCAGATGGAGGTTTCGAATTGCAGCGGGGCAAGGGCTTCGGCCAGACACATCAGGGCAGCCACCGCGCTGGCGTTGTCGTCAGCGCCCGGGGAACCGGCCACCGTGTCGTAATGGGCGCTCAAAATCCAGGCCTTTTCGGGATGGCGGCTGCCCGGCCGGCGCGCAATCAGGTTAACCCCCTCGTACTCCGGCTGGCGAAACGCCTGCGCCTCCAGCTGGTAACCCAGCGCCCTGAAGCGATCGGCAAGACGTTCCCGAACGGCCTGAAGGTGATCGGGATCGGCCTCCGGATGTCGCACGCCTTCCAGTTGCTGCACCCAGTAGCGAAGGCGACTCCGGGACAGTTTTTCCTGTACCCGCTCCAGTTCCTTCATCTCTTCTCCGGGAATCAGTAATTGCACCTCATCTCCAGGTTGTGGCACCGGTTGATTACCGGCCGATCCTGCCGGCCGGTTAAAGCTCAGCCTCAGCTCAGCGCCGATGAGTCTCGGGCCCTCGCTCCCTGTGCGGGGACGATAAGGACCTACCCAGCCTTCGCCCCGATGCAGCCAGAGAGTGGCCTGATCAAACCGATCCGGTGTGGCGGACAGTTTACCCCGAACCTGCACTTCAACGCTCTGGTTTGCTGCCCTGAACTCAACCTCCCGATCCCTGCCCTCGTCCTGGCAGGCAAGAAGAAGCGTAAAAATCAACAGCAACGCAACGACCTCCCAGCAGCGTATTTGATCTGGACGGCTCATTGAACGGAAAATTTGAGCTGGTTCCCCGATGCCTTATATTGAACAAAATAAGAGAGAAAAACAAAGGAAATCGCAGCTTTTAACCAAAAGTGAAAAACATGCTCAGGTTTTTAAACACCCTGTGGGCCTTTGCCCGACCCCACACCATCATTGGCACCACGCTCAGCGTGCTCAGTCTGTACCTGCTGGCGGCCATCGACGCGGGGCACTGGCCAATGGCCCAGGCACTGCTGGCGGCCCTGGTGGCCACCTGGGGCGGCAATGTGTACATCGTCGGGCTGAATCAGATCATCGATCTGGATCTGGACCGGATCAACAAGCCCCACCTGCCTCTGCCCTCCGGGCGACTCTCCCTGACCGGGGCGGCGGTTGTAACCACCATTGCCGGTGCCATCGGACTGATCGTCTCTTCGTTAGGCAGCGGTTACCTGTTTCTGGTGCTGGTCATCAGCATGATCCTGGGCACCGCCTATTCCCTGCCTCCGATTCGCCTGAAACGCTTTCCGTTCTGGTCCACGTTCTGCATTCTGGCCGTCCGGGGGGTGGTGGT
>RFHE01000087.1 GCA_003696445.1 Calditrichota bacterium
ACCGGAAGCGGCAAAACCTTTACCATGGCCAACGTCATCGCCAGGGTCAATCGGCCCACGCTGGTCATTTCCCACAACAAAACCCTGGCCGCCCAGCTTTACGGGGAGTTCAAACAATTCTTTCCCGAAAACGCGGTGGAATATTTCATCAGCTATTTCGATTACTACCAGCCCGAGGCCTACATACCCCAGACCGATACCTACATCGAAAAGGACAGCTCCATCAACGAGGAGATCGATCGCCTCCGGCTGAAGGCCACCGCTTCGGTCATGTCCCGGCGGGATGTGATTATTGTGGCCAGCGTCTCCTGTATTTACGGCATCGGTTCCCCCAAGGATTATTTTGAGCTGACCGTGCCGGTGCGCAAAGGCCAGCAGCTGGACCGCCGCGAGTTTTTCAACCAGTTGATCGCTATTCTGTACAACCGCAACGATGTGAATCCGGAACGAGGCACCTTCCGGGTGCGCGGCGACGTCATCGAAATTTACCCGGCTTATGAGAATTTTGGGATTCGCCTGGATACTTTCGGGGACGAGGTGGAAGAAATCGCCCTGTTCGATCCCACCACCGGTGAGGTTCTCGAAGAGGTAGAGCAGGCGGTCATCTTCCCGGCCAGTCATTACGTCACCAGCGCCCACAATCTGGAGCGAGCGCTGCGGGACATCGAACTGGAGCTGGAGGAGCGTCTCAAGGAATTGCGCGCCCAGGGAAAGTTGCTGGAAGCCCAGCGCCTGGAACAGCGGACCCGCTTCGACCTGGAGATGATTCGCGAAATCGGTTACTGCTCGGGCATCGAAAACTATTCCCGGCACCTGACCGGTCGAAAACCCGGCGAGCCACCCTACACGCTGCTGGACTTCTTCCCGGACGATTTTATTTGCTTTATTGACGAATCCCATCAAACCATTCCCCAGCTGCGAGCCATGTACAACGGAGATTACAGCCGTAAGAAAACCCTGGTGGATTTTGGCTTTCGCCTGCCCAGCGCGCTGGACAACCGGCCCCTGCGCTTCGAGGAATTTCTGGACAAGGTCAACCAGGTCATTTTTGTCTCCGCAACCCCCGGCGAGTTCGAAATCCAGATGAGCGGCGGGGTGGTGGTCGAGCAGATCATACGGCCCACCGGGCTGATGGACCCTGAAATTGAAGTGCGGCCGACCCGGGGCCAGATCGACGACCTGATCCACGAAATTAAAGAACGGGTGGCCCGGGGCGAGCGGTCTCTGGTGCTCACCCTCACCAAACGCATGGCCGAGGACCTGACCGACTACCTGCAGAGCGCCGGCATCAAAGCCGCCTACCTGCATTCGGAAATCGATTCCCTGCAACGGATTGACATTTTGCGGGACCTGCGCCTGTCCGAATTTGACGTGCTGGTGGGCATCAACCTGTTGCGCGAGGGCCTGGACCTGCCGGAAGTGTCCCTGGTGGCGATTCTGGATGCCGACAAGGAGGGGTTTCTCCGCTCGGAGGTCTCCCTGCTACAGATCGCCGGCCGTGCGGCACGCAACGTCCATGGAAAAGTCATTCTGTATGCGGACACCATCACCGACAGCATGCGTCGCACCATGGAGGAAACACAACGGCGGCGCAAAAAACAAATGGAATACAATCGCCAGCACGGCATTACCCCGCAGACCGTTTACAAAACGGTGGACGAAATCTTGAAAACCACCTCCGTAGCGGACGTCCGGGCGCGTTACAAAACCCGCTCCGGGCGCAAGCCGGCCCGGGAATTTGAGGTGCTGGACCGCTTGACCGGGCAGGAGCTGATCGCCCGCCTGGAAGAGGAAATGAAACAGGCCGCTGCAAATCTGGAATTCGAAAAGGCGGCTCAGATTCGTGACGAAATCCTCCGCTTAAAGGGAAAACTGTCCAGCCAATGAGGGCCCGCCATCTTCTGCTTGCACCGATTCTGGTACTGATCGCCTTCTGCGCGCCCCTGAAGGGCAACCCCACCCGGTTGCCGCCAGACCTGACCGCTGCGCTGTTGAAAGGGAAACGCCTGCTCTACAACCTGGATGTGGCCGGCGCCGAAGCCCAGATGCAACACGTCGTGCAGGCCTATCCCCGATACCCGCACGGTCGGGTTTACCTGGCCTACATCACCTTCATCAAATATGCCATGAACATGCCCAACGATTCTCTGGCAAGGGTATTGCTCACAGATATCGATGAGGCAATCCAGGCTACCAAACGCTTTTACCAGCAAACCGGGGATGAGGTGGAATACCGCTTCAACCTGGGGCTGTGCTATGGGATTAAAGGGTTCTATTACGGGGTGGAGCGCAATTACTTTAAAACGTACTGGTTCGGCAAAAAGGGCAAGGGAAATCTGGAGAAAGTGGTCGCCCTGGATTCCACCTACGAGGACGCCTACCTGGGCCTGGGCATTTACCACTACTTCACCGCGCTGCTCCCGGGCATTGTTCGCTTTATGGCCTCGATCCTGGGCTTCCACGGGGACCGGCAGAAGGGCATTCAGGAAATGCACCGCACCGCGGAAAGAGGATTGTTATTCAAGGAGGAGGCCTGGTTCACCTACGCCACTACCCGCTACTTTCTGGAAGGCGCTTACCAGGAGGGGTTAACCATTTTCAAATGGCTTCTGGACCGTTACCCGGGCAATGCCGCGCTGCGCCTGATGATCGGTTACCACTACCGCCGCAACGGGCACATTCTTCAGGCCCGCCGTTACTTCGAAGCCGTGCCGGACAGCATTGGCCGAGCCCTGCCCGATATTTTTAACTGGAAAACCTACAATCTGGGCACCATCTACTTCATGGAAAATCGCTTCCAGCAGGCCGAGGCGCTTTTCAGTAAGATGGATCGATCGCGGCTTGCCCGCTCGCCCTATTTGCAGGCAGCCACCAACTTTTATCTGGGCTTGCTCGCCGATCTCAAATTCAACCGCAGGCAGGCGCTGGCTTACTACCAGAAAATCCCCAAAAACAACCAGACCGAGTTCTGGTATTATCTGAGCCGAATGCATGTGGACTATCCCATGGATTCATTGACCTACCGCTGGGTGGTGGCGGACAACCTGCTTTCCGTGCGGAACTACGAGGCGGCGCGCCGGCTGGGCCTGCGCCTGTGGTCCGACCTGTTACACAGGAAAACCGTTCCCAACCCGAATTTAAAGCCGCTGGTGGTGGATTTAATTGCGCGCAGCCTGCTTTATCAGGGGCGGCTGAAGGAAGCGCGGCACGAATTCGAGCGCATTCTGGCCGAGGCAAAAAAAATGCCCGATAAAATTCGCCGCTCCTGGATTTATATTCATTACGCCCGGTGCCTGCGAGCGCTGGGCGAATACGAACTGGCCCGGCGCTATCTGGACCGGGCCCATGAAGCCGACGATCAATACACCCGGCTGATTATTGCCCGGGAAAGGCACGTGCTGGACAAACTCAAAAAGCAGTCTAAACAGGGATAGGCGGAACCCATGAAGATTCTGGTGCTTGGCAGCGGAGCCCGCGAGCATGCCCTGGTCTGGAAGCTCAGCCAGAGCCCGGCGGTGGAGGAAATCCACTGCATTCCGGGGAATGGGGGCATCTGCCAGCAGGCCCGCTGTGCCTCACTGTCGCTGAACCGTTTTGACGAGCTGATTCGTTATGTGCGCGAGCAGGGCATTCAACTGACTGTGGTGGGTCCAGAGCAGCCGCTGGTAGGCGGCATTGCGGATGCCTTTCAGGCGGCCGGTCTGGCCATTTTTGGCCCCAACCGCCGGGCAGCTCAGCTGGAAGGGAGCAAGATTTTCGCCAAACAGCTCATGGCCCGGTATGGGATTCCCACCGCCCACTTCGCCAGCTTCGACAGCCTGGAGGCGGCTCTGGGCTATTTAAATCAGCTGCCCGACGGGCCGGTGGTGGTGAAGGCGGATGGACTGGCCGCCGGAAAAGGCAGTGTGGTCTGTAGCACTCTGGCTGAGGCTCGCCGGGCCGTTCAGGCCATGATGGGCGAGCGCATCTTTCAGGAAGCCGGCTCGCGGGTGGTCATCGAAGAATTCATGGAGGGCGAGGAAGCCAGCCTGTTTGTGCTCTGCGATGGAAAAGACTACCGGCTGCTGGTACCCGCCCAGGATTTTAAACGCGCCCTGGACGACGACCGGGGGAAAAATACCGGCGGCATGGGGGCCTACGCTCCCACCCCCTTCGTCACCCCTGAGGTGCTGCGGGCAGCCCGGACCCGCATCGTAGAACCGACCCTGGAAGCCCTGCAGCGCGAAGGCATCGACTACCGGGGTGTTCTCTATTGCGGCCTGATGCTGACCCGGGAAGGCCCCCGCGTGGTGGAATTCAACTGCCGTTTTGGCGATCCGGAAACGCAGGTGGTCCTCCCCCTGCTCAAAAGCGACCTGGTGGACCTGGTGATGGCCGTGGTGGAACAGCGGCTGGGCGCCACCCCGATTGCCCTGGAGGACGCCTGGGCAGTGTGCGTGGTGCTGGCCTCGGGCGGCTACCCGGACCAGTACCAGACCGGTTTCCCCATCCAGGGTCTGGAGGAAGTACCGGAGGATGTGCTCGTATTCCACGCCGGTACGCGGCGCCAGGAGGGCCGGCTGGTTACCGCCGGGGGAAGGGTCCTGAGCGTGGTGGCCCGAGCGGCCCGACTCAGCCAGGCCGTTGAACGCGCCTACCAGGCGGTGGAAAACATCCAGTTTCAGAACAGGCATTTCCGGCGGGACATCGCCCGACGGGCCTGCCGGTGGCTGGAAAACGCCGCCGGAACATCCAGAACGCCATAAACAGCCGGAGAGAAGAAGACCCACTGCCTGACCGCGTTTTTTTGCCGGGATGAACTATCCTGCATTCCGGTCGATACTACCATCAGGCGGCGGGCCAATTTCCATTTCGATGTGCGAAGTGCGTGCTTAAGCGAAAACCAACAGACTGAGGAGTGCTCGATGAAGATTTTGATTACCGGAGGCGCAGGTTTTATTGGTTCCAACATTGCAGACCGCTATCTGGCGCTGGGCCATCAGGTGGTGATTGTGGACAATCTGGTTACCGGCCAGCGGGAAAACATCCCGGCCGGAGCCACCTTTTACGAAATGGACATCCGGGATCCCGAACTGGCCGGCGTGTTTGAGCGCGAAAAACCGGATGTGGTGAGCCATCAGGCCGCCCAGATGGATGTGCGGAAATCGGTGGAAGATCCCATCTACGACGCCCAGGTAAACGTGCTGGGCTCGATCAATATTCTGCAAAACTGCGTGGCACATGGGGTCAGGAAGGTCCTGTTTGCCTCCACCGGCGGCGCCATTTACGGCGAGCAGGATTATTTCCCTGCCGACGAAAACCACCCCCTGCGCCCCATCTCCCCTTACGGCATCACCAAACTGACCACCGAAAAGTATCTGTACTTTTACCACGTCACCTACGGGCTTACCTACACCGTTTTGCGGTATGCCAACGTGTACGGGCCACGGCAGAATCCCCACGGAGAAGCCGGCGTGGTGGCCATATTTGTCTCCAAAATTCTGAAAGGCGAGCAACCCATCATCAATGGGGACGGCAAGCAGACCCGGGATTACGTGTATGTGGGCGATGTGGTGCGTGCCAACGAGCTGGCCCTTACCGCAGGCGACAACCAGATTTACAATGTCGGCACCGGTCAGGAAACCGACGTCAACACGCTGTTTCAGGCCATCCGCCAGGCGATTGGCCGGCCGGTAGAAGAAGTGCATGGCCCGGCCAAACCCGGTGAGCAGAAGCGCAGTGTTCTGGATTACTCAAAAATCCAGCAGGAGCTTGGCTGGGCACCGCAGGTCAGCCTGGAAGAGGGCCTGGCCCGAACGGTGGCTTTCTTCCGGCAGAAGTTCGGCATGGCGGCTTCCTGAGAGGCACGCCTTTACCGAACCAGGGGCTCGGTCGCCTCAATCGGTTTATCCTTGTTCATGGTTCCCCGGTGCACAATCCACAAAAAGCCGCCGAAACACAGACGCCCAATTCCAGGCCTCTGCCCTGCCCTTCTCAGCCGGTCGGACGCGTTGTGGCGGCTAAAAAGAAAGCCAGTCCCCTTCCCCGGGACTGGCTTTGCAGTCAACCCAACTGGCTCCCGGCTGCTCAGGCCACCGTAATTTCTTTATTCAAATAGACATCCTGGATGGCATGGAGCAATTCAACCCCGTCTTTCATGGGTTTCTGGAAGGCTTTCCGCCCGGAGATGAGCCCCATCCCGCCGGCCCGTTTGTTGATGACCGCCGTCCGCACCGCCTGAGCCAGGTCATTCTTGCCGGAAGCCCCACCGGAATTAATCAATCCGGCCCGGCCCATGTAACAATTCACCACCTGATAGCGGGTCAGGTCGATGGGGTGATCGCTGGTCAGTTCGGTGTAAACCTTATCGTGGGTTTTACCGAACTTCAGCGCCTTGTATCCACCGTTGTTTTCCGGCTGCTTTTGCTTGACGATATCGGCCTCGATGGTCACCGCCAGATGATTGGCCTGTCCGGTCAGATCTGCAGACAGGTGGTAGTCCACCCCTTCGTGTTTGAACGCCGGATTGCGCAGGTAAGCCCACAGAATGCAGACCATCCCCAGACTGTGCGCATAACGGAAGGCTTCGGTAATTTCCTGAATTTGACGGTTGCTTTCCGGGGAGCCGTAATAAATGGTTGCCCCTACCCCGATGGCGCCCATCTCGAAGGCCTGATCCACGCTGGCAAACAGAATCTGGTCGTACTTGTTGGGGTAGGTGAGCAATTCGTTGTGGTTGATTTTGAGAATAAAGGGAATTTTGTGAGCGTATTTGCGTGCTACCGAACCGAGCACACCCAGCGTGGAGGCCACGGCATTGCACCCGCCTTCGATGGCTAGCTTCACGATGTTTTCCGGGTCGAAGTAAATGGGGTTGGGCGCAAAGGATGCACCGGCGGAATGCTCGATGCCCTGATCCACTGGCAGGATGGACAGGTAGCCGGTGCCGGCCAACCGCCCGTGATTGAATAGCGTCTGCAAATTGCGCAGAACCGGCGCCGGCCGATCCGAGTGGACGTGAATCCGATCCACAAAATCCGGACCGGGCAAATGCAACTGATCCCGGGGAACGGTTTTACACTCGTGGGTCAGCAAATCCTCTGCTTCCGACCCGAGAAGTTCATAAACATTAACCATGGATACCCCTCCTGTGGTTTTTGGTTATCGGCAATGGTGTAAAGCCAATATAATAAGGAAAGCAAATTCGGGTAAAGCAAATTTGCGCTGGGTAATCCCCATCCTGGAGCTCCCAGAACGAATCCGGGGTGGATACCGCCGCCAGAGGGGCTTCTTCAATATTTTTCACGCTCCATTGAATTACCGGAACCGGCATCGTATGTTTTAGCGCGGTTAGACGGAGCAGATGAGAAGCATCGACAAACATCAGGAAAGCATTCGATGAAAAAATTTGCCGTCATCGGGCTGGGTGTTTTTGGTTCCAGCATCGCCAAATCCCTTACCGAAAAAGGCGTGGAAGTCATCGCCATCGACCGGGACATGGACCGGGTGAATGCCATTCAGGATTATGTGACCCTGGCCGTGCGTCTGGACAGTACCGACGAATCTGCGCTGATGGCCCAGGGCATCAACGAGGTGGATGTGGCCGTTGTCTGCATCGGCGAGCATTTCGAGGACAATCTGTTGACCTCGGTTTTGCTCAAACAACTGGGGGTCAAGACGGTGATCACCCGGGCCACCAACGACATTCAGGCCAAAATCCTCAGCGCGGTGGGCATCGACCGCATCATTAACCCGGAGCAGGAAGTGGGTGAAAAACTGGCCTATACGCTGGTTCACCCCAGCCTGAATGAAATTTTTTACTTGAGTGGATCGGTCACCATAGCCGAAATCAAGGTGCCGGAACGCTTTGTGGGCAAAACGCCGGCCGAACTTCAGCTGCGTGCCAAATACGGCATCAACCTGATTTTGATTGAACGAAAGGTGGAAGAAACCCTGTTCGGGGAAAAGAAAATTTTGCGCCACAAAACCATCATCCCGGCGGCAGATACCGTTCTGGAAGCCGATGACGATCTGGTGGTGGTAGGAGGCCGCAACGAAATTAAAAAACTGGCCGAATCCTGAGCCGATCCCGGCG
>RFHE01000088.1 GCA_003696445.1 Calditrichota bacterium
GCTGGTTTCCAAAGAAGAGTCGGATTTCAAGCAGAAAAAAATCTCCATCGAATCGCCGGTGGGCAAGGCGTTGCTGGGCAAAAAAGTGGGCGATGTGGTGGAAATTCAGGTGCCGGCGGGCCAGCTCACTTACCAGATTACCGACATCGAAGTGGCCATCTGATCCCGCCGGTGGCTACCCCTTTCGTCCCCTGAGCTTTGAACCGGCTAATCCCATGCGCGGGATCGGCCGGCCTGTTTTCCTGCCCCCCATTGTTCAATTCTCCGCCAACGGTTACATTTACCGGGAAACTTTACTCCCATTTTTTCGTGTTAGAGGGCAAAAATGAAACAGGTGGAATTGTTATGAGCGAACAACCCGTTGAACGGCGCAAACTGTATCGTTCCCGAACCGACCGCTACATTGCCGGAGTGTGCGGCGGGATTGCCGAATATTTCAATATCGACAGCAATCTGGTTCGAATTCTTTTTGTGCTCTCTGTCTTTCTGGGTGGGGCCGGGCTGATTCTTTACCTGGCAGCCGTCCTGATTGTGCCGGAAAATCCAGCCGAAACCGGACCTGCCCGGTCCAGCAGCAATAGTACGGTTTTCTGGGGTCTGGTGCTGATTGTGCTGGGTACGGTTCTGCTGCTGAAACAACTCGGTTTCTATCTGCCCTTCAATCTGGCCAATGTACCCTGGTCGGTGTTGTGGGCGCTTTTCCTGATCGCCATTGGTGTGCTTCTGTTGCTTCCCCATTGGCAACAGAAATCCAGCGAGGAAGCTATCGAGCAGGCTGGGGGCGAGCCCGGCGAAGCCCAAGCCGAACCGGAAAAGCGCCTGTTCCGTTCCCGAACGGACCGGATGCTGGCCGGCATCTGTGGCGGGCTGGGTCAGTTTTTCGGCATCGACAGTTCCATCGTTCGCCTCATCTGGGTGCTGCTGACAGTGGCTTCCGGTGGCCTGGGGGTGATCATTTACCTCCTGTTAATTTTTGTGCTCCCCGAAGAACCCGGTGAATTAACCGCGTGATGCCATGAAAAACCGCGGACAACAAGTTCTGGGCATCCTGCTCATTCTGCTGGGCCTGGCCGTGCTGATACGGAAAGCCGGTGTTCTTAACTGGGCCCTCATCCGCAGCTACGGATTTCTGCTGCTGGGAGGCGGGCTGTTGGTTCACCATCTTGTTTCCACCCCTCGCCGGGGCCTTTACTGGCCTTCGGTGCTGTTCTTGAGCGGGGTTTATTTTTTGGGCAACCGCTGGGGACTGTGGCCGGGAGAACGCGGGCTAACCATCTCGGTGATTACCCTGATTCTTGGTGTTGCCAGCTACATCAAGTTTATTTTCCAGGAGCGCCATTGGGAGGACCTGATCTGGGGCAATGTGATTCTGCTCCTGGGATTTTTGTTTTTCTTCGATTATCTGGGCATCATCCCTGGTTCGGTACTGATTCAACTGGTCGATGTGTACTGGCCGGTTTTTCTCATCCTCATCGGCTTGGGTCTGGTGATCGCTGCCCTGTTAAACCGGAAACAGGCCCCAAGCGCTCCCCCGCCACTGAGCAAATCCAGCCAATCTGAAAGTTGACCTGAAGCAGCCTGTCGCGGCAGCCCCTCCATGGCCAGGCCCCTCGGGGGGAAGCGAGACGTACCCGTCTCAGCTGAATCACTTTTTTGGCCAGCCCCGGTTTTTTTGGGCGCAGCAGCGTAAATTCCAAGCGATGGAAAACTGGCCTCGGTTTCAGCAGGAACTCGCAGCGGTGTCCGGCGAAGCCCGGCGGGTGCGCCTGGCGGACCTGCCGGACCTCTGGTCTCGCTGGTTAAAGGAAGAGAGGATTGAGCGGGCCGTTGCTTTTTTGAAGCCAGGTCCTCCCGACGAGCGCGTTGCGCGGGCTGTAAACCTGCTGGGCGACTTGCAGAAACCAGGGCCCGGCGACCCGGAACGGTTGAAGGGTCAGCTGGCCGAACTGGATCTGGCGGTGGTGTACGGACACTACCTGATTGCCCAATCCGGCACAGTGATGCTGCTGGACGCTCACCACCAGGCACGGGGACTTTACCTTCTGGCCACCCACCTGCTGGTGCTCAGCTCACCAGGCCGCCTGCGCGCAACCTTAGCCGAGGCGCTGCGTGAACTCTCCCAGGAACATGGCAAGGAGGCTTCTGGATTCTTACTGGTCACCGGTCCCAGCCGAACGGCCGATATTGAGAAGCAACTGGTGATCGGTGCGCACGGCCCGGCCCGATTAACCGTCTGGTTGCTGGAAGAGTGACCCGTAGGCTTCTTCAACGTCTGGATGCAGGTACACCGGCCGGCCGGCCAGAAAGGTAGCCAGAACCCGCGTTCGGAGGATCTGCTCCGGGGGCACCTCAAACACATTGCGGTCCAGGACCACAAAATCGGCAACCTTGCCCGGGTTAAGCGTCCCATTCCAGCTTTCCCATCCCGCTGCCTGTGCGGAACCGGCCGTATAAGCCCGAATGGCTTCAGCCAGCGTCAGGCGCTCCTCCGGCGTCCAGCCCTCCGGGGGGTATCCGGTGGTATCTTTCCGGGTGACGGCTGCGTAGAGGCCCACCATTGGATTCAGTGGTTCCACCGGCCAATCGGTTCCGAAGGCCAGCAATACCTCCTCGTTCAGAAAGCGGCGCCAGGCGTAAGCCCAGCGCACCCGCCGGCCGATCCGTTTCGGTGCCCAGTGCATGTCGGTAATGCAATGGCTGGGCTGCATGGAAGCCACCACGCCCAGCGTCCGGTAACGCGAAAAATCCGCCGAGTCCAGCACCTGAGAATGTTCGATGCGCCACCGGCGGTCCCGCATGCCCTCCCGGGTCGCCACGCTGTCGAAGGCATCCAGCACCATGCGAACTGCCCCATCCCCGATGGCATGTATGGCAATCTGAAAACCGGCCTGGTCTGTGCGCTGAACCATTTCCAGAAGCTGCTGGAAAGGCACGCGCGGAAGGCCTCTGTTTTCCGGATCATCCAGATAGGGTGCCAGCAGGTAGGCGGTGCGGGAACCCAGGGAGCCATCGGCATACATCTTGATCATGCGGGCGTCCAGAAAGCGGGGAATTTCTCCCTCCCGGGCAATGAAGTGCTGCAACGTATCCAGTTCGTCCCGATAGGGGAAGCCAAAGTGAATCCGCAGGGTTAACTCGCCCTGCTGGTACAGTTTCTTGTAAACCGGGTAAATTTCGTCGGGCGAGAAATCGCAGACGGCGGTAATCCCCAGGCGGTTGGCTTTCTGGATGGCCTGGCGAAGAAAGGCTCGCTTCTGTGTAGGGGTTGGCTCGGGGATGAGACGATCCAACAACCGGAAGGCGGTTTCAAACAACAGGCCGTTGGGTTCCCGACTATGGGGATAGCGCATGATTTTTCCGCCGGGAGGGTCCTCGGTGCCCGCGTTGTAGCGCAAAAGTTTGAGCACCGCGCTGTTCACCCAGGCGGCATGACCATCCACCCGCTTGAGGTAGATGTAATGCTCGCGGCTGATTCGATCCAGGTCGCGCTTGTCGGGCAACTTGCGATCCGGCCACAGTTCGTGATCCCAACCCCGTCCCACAACCCAGCTTCCCGGTGGGGCTTTCTTCACCGCCTGGGCCACCCGTTTCAGGACGGCCTCCTTACTGCGCAGGCCGATCAAATTCAATTCGCGAAACAAGCGGGCGCCGTTCCACATGTGCAAATGGGCGTCGTGGAAGCCCGGTACAACCAGGCGGTTGTGGAGATCCAGAATGCGGGTTGCTTTGCCCCGGTAGCGCTGGAGCAACTTTTGAGAGCGGCCGGCCGCCAGAATACTGCCGTCCTTTACGGCCAGGGCTTCTACAAACGTGCCCTTCGAATCGGCCTGAAAAATACGCCCGTTGACCAGAATAAGATCTGCTTTGGGCTTGGGCGTGCAAGTAAAGAGTAGAGCTGTCAGGCAGGCAATCAGCAAATACCAGCCAGGGATTCTCAATCCAGGCACCGGTGTTTCCTCATTCAACGTTCCCGGCAATCAGTTGTTGCCTCCCCTCACAAGCTCCTGGAATCGAATCCACCACCCGGGCTTAGGCGACCACGGATTTGCCGGAATCTTCAGCCACCGGCTGACTGTCCCCACCATCCACAGAGGCTTTCACCTGACCGTTATTCTCCCCTTCGCTTACGGTGTTTTCCGAATCTTCATTAGAGCCCTGTACCTGGGGTTGTTCTTCGGGCAGGGGATTTTTGCGGGGACGGCCACGCTTGCGTTTGGCCGGCTGAGCCCCGTCGGCATCGGCCTGCTCCTTGGTGCTGTTTGAGGAAGTCGCGGCCTCTGCCGCTTGGGTTTCCGACTTGCGCGGGCGGCCCCGGCGGCGCTTGGGCGGCTCCTCGGTCGCCTCGCTGGAAGCTGCTTCGGCAGTGTTCTCGGCCGTCTCGGCATTAGACTGGGTTTCCGACTTGCGCGGGCGGCCCCGGCGGCGCTTGGGCGGCTCCTCGCTCGCCTCCCCGGAGGAGGCTTGAGCCGCGTTCCCGTCCATTTCGGCAGATTGCTGGGCGGCAAGCCGCTCCTGCTTGCGTGCACGAATTTTCATCAAAATTTCTTCAACCTTGGTCAACTTACGGCCACCGGGGCCGGTGGCAGGCGCCGCCTCGGGCCTGGCTGACTGGTCGTTCTCCGCTGAACCGTTATTGACCTCGGCCAGGGCCTCCGGATAGAGCTTGATTTCGTTGGGCAAACATTTGTAGCGATTCATGCAGAAGGCCCAGTTTTCCAGCTCTTCCCGAAAGAAACTCAGTTTGGCTTTGACTGGATTAAAATGGGAGGGAATGTCGTTCTTAAACGCCAGCTGGGTGAGGTCGATAATGCGTTGAAAACCAAGAAATTTTGCGGCCATGGGTGGAGAGAGATAGGTCTTATTGGGCAAGTAAATCCGAAAATTAAACTCCTCCACCAACCATTCCCGCAGCCAGTCCGGATCCTCCTGGTAAAGTTCATCAAGAATCTGAACGTAATCCGGTTCCTTGCGGGCATATTTAATCTGAGCCAACCCGATGCGGGCTTCCTTTTCGCCGGGATATTGTTCCAGAATCTGGTGGTAAATCTTTTCCGAGCGATCGAAGATTTTCCCCTTTCGGAGCGATTTGGCCAGGTCCAGCAGCGAGTCCAAAGAGCCATCCACATCGGCATATTTTTGATACATCTTCATGGCCTCGTCGTACTTTCGAATTTTTTTCAGCGACCTGGCCAGCCATTTGTAGCCCAGACCGTATTCAGGGTTGAGTTTAATCAACCGGCGCAACGGCTCGATGGCATGCTTGTAGTCTTCCTTTTCGTAATATTTCCGCGCCCAGTTCAAGACCACATAAAATTGAAGCGTCCGGGGCAGAAATGAGATGTCCTGATTTTCGCTGTAAATATCCAGGTGGGTACTGTAAATCATTTTGGGCTGCCCCTTTTTGCGCCGGGGATTATTCAGCTCCTGATGAATGCGTTTAAAATAGTTGTACAACTTTTGCCGGATGAACGTCTCATTGTCCAGCTCAATCTCAGGGGTTTCCTCCAGCCCCTCCCCGCCTGCCCGAGACGCCAGGCTCTTGCGCATTTTTCCCAGAAACTCTTCCACCATTTCCGGGGGCGGCAAAAGCGTCACGTCGAAGTGCAGCACCTCCTCGGCATCCCCGCTTACCAGGTAACTTTGCAGGTAAATTTTTTGGAGTTCCAGATCCCACTTCCGTATGTCAACCGCAATCAGGTTAAATACTTTTTCCGCCATTTAACAATCTCCTGGTCAATATTTTTTCTCTAATGCTTTTAGTCTCAACACGGTTTTTTCGGTCGTCTTAAACGAGATGAACCTGTTGTGTTTACTCTCCGGCTAACGTCACCTGAATGGACTTCCCCAAGCATCCAAACCGGCTTCGTAATGCCCTGCTGTCCAAAACAATGACGGGGAAGAATCGCCCATTGCCTGAAATTAATGCACACCGGTGCTAAGCGATAGGCAATAAATAGTCCCTAATGATGCAAAACCTGTATGCAAGGTTACAAGGCGTCAACTTTTCTTAAGCACAAGAACAAACCCGCCAGATCGGCAAATGATGGGCAAAGCCGGCAACACCGGCTGGCATACAACTCAGGTTCTTTTCACGAAAGCCGTTTGGCTTTGTTCCCCGAAATGCCCTTCTTTCCTGAAGCTTTTCTCCACATCCCTTTTGTCCTGTCTAGAATATTCGATTCCTGGAAAAAATTTTTCAGCAATTTATTGAAAAAGCCACTGTTTCAAGTTTGCTTCTGGATCGATCTTGGGTCGAATTTTCCCGGACGGGCTGGTAAACAGGGTAGTCACCCCCGGTCCGTGCCCGGAGACCACACTGCATGAATGGGCCACCACCCCCACCGTTATGGCACCTTCACGGTAAATCCAGCCGTGGCTGGCATCCGAATCCTGAATGGCCACCAGATCGCCAAATCGAAGTCGATTTAACCCCAGCCGTTCCACCACGCCCTGGTCGAACATTTGAATGTCGTAGTCGCCCGAATAAGCCGAGCTTTGCCCCAGGCCCGAACCCATCACTTGGGCAGGGATTTGATGGGTCACACCGATTTCCAGATAACCATCGTTGGAGCGTTGCACCGGCAATCGTTCCAATAGATCCGGATCCAGGTTCATAACCAACACCTGAGGATGCAGCTCGGTTAATTGTAAGCCAACACCCCAGGCTTCAACAAGAATGCGGTCCCCGATCACCAGTTTCTCGAGCACATCGGCTGGAAAGTCCACCATCACGTGATCGATACCACCATGCTTTCCGGTGACATAGCCGATTGCACCCTTGGCGTCGCCACTGATCACCCGGGCACGATTGCCCACACAGCTCAGCACATTCAGAGCGGAATTGGCCGAATACTCCCCAAATCCGGGCGAGGTATTCCGAATGCTTACACCCGGCTCCACATGGTCCGCCATTAAATCCACCGCCGAATCGCCAATACGCTGGTTATAGGTAATCCCGCCCACGCTGGGATAAACCGCTACTTTGCCCTCCGCCGTTACCACGTAGCCGGTTTTACGCAATGTAGGATGGGAGATTTCGCCCACCACGGCCATCTTGACCAGTTTTTCACGGTTGGTATTCAAGGTACCCAAGGTAGAAAAAACCGCTCATTTTGTTCGTCTTTTACCGGCTGTTTTTTAAAAAATGCAGGCTGCCTTCTTTAAGGGTCACTCCCACCGCTGACCTTCTTTGCTTGTTGCGGCGAAACCGTCACCCTTCCAACTCGGGAATGTCCAGGCTTTTCAAAAGTCTGACGAGATACGACAGCTTAAAAAAGCCGGGGATTTTTCGCAAGGGATTTTTTCAACATTTTTTGTCGCACGATTTACGACAAAGAAGGAAAATTCTCTGGCGCTCGGGAAAGTATTCAACACTCAGCACCGGGAGAAGCAGGCCATCATAGAGAGACCGGCCTCGTCCTCACCAGCACAGTGTATTGCGGTTTCATGCCTCCATCTGCACGCTAATCAGAGTCGGGAAAAAGCACGGTGTTCAGATCGGATTCTTTTTAAAACAAGGGGACCGAGCCCCGGGCATTTCGGCGCTCGGTCCATCTTCCTCAAACAATTACGGCTTACTGATTCCAATAACGCCACAAGCCAGCCGGGCACCGGCATTGCCGGTGGGCTGGCTGGTAAAATCGTCGGCCTTTTCATGAATGATAATGCCCCGGCCAATAATTGAAGTTGGTCCGACCAGCTTAAGCACGGTATCCAGGCGCTTGTAATGGGCTTCCCCATTTTCGTCGGCGATCAGGTTGCCCAGGTCACCCACATGGCGGTGCAGAGAATCGGGAGCCCCGTGTTTCTCGCCGGTTGGATTGAAATGGCCACCGGCCGACTTTCCATCCGGTGAGGTGCAATCCCCATACTGGTGAATATGAAACCCGTGCGGACCAGGCGGCAGACCGGTAACATCCGCCGTAATCATCACCCCGCCTTCCAGGATGACAAAACTAACCACCCCTCGAACGTTGTTTCCCTCGGTGGGGTGAATCACAGCCACTGCTTTGCGCACTTCCGGTCCAGCCGGTTGCGGCGCCGGCTTTTCGGCTGGCTTTTGTTGGCAGGCCAGCACCAGAAGAACCCCCCAGCCAAGCACGACGCGCAGAAAATATTTTGACCAAACAGCCATTATGCCTCCTCCTTTGAATTTTTGGGATTGGTGTAATAGAAAGATTTGGTAAATGCGTTTTGGTTTTAATTCCGATTGTTCGTTTATTTTGATTCGTTTTGGCCGGTCGGGGATGTTGCATCTCCACTCACCGGGCAAAACTAACTTAAAGCAATTTATTGGATCGGCCAATAATAACCAATAGATGGAAACAGGAACGGCAGACTTTTGTTTAACCGGCGCCACCGGTTTTGTGGGCAGTTGGGTAGCCCAGGCGCTCTGCGATCAGCAAGCCCAGGTGACCTGCATTATCCGGCCTACCAGCAATTTGCGCTGGCTGGAGCATTTAAACGTTTCCCTGGTCAGGGCCTCGTTGCTGGATGCCGGCTCGCTGCGGCATCCCCTCCGAGAAACACGCTTTCTTTTCCATATCGCGGGGGTAACCAAGGCAAACCATCCCTATCAGTACTATCAAGGCAATGTGGAGACCACAGCGACGATTCTGGAGGCCGCTTACCGTTACGGCAAAAAAATAGAGCACATCCTCGTGCTCAGCAGTCAGGCAGCGGCAGGTCCTTCTCCCGGGCCTGAACCTATCGATGAGGCCGCCCCCTGCCGACCGGTCAGCGAATATGGCAAAAGCAAATACCGGGCCGAACAGGTTGCCCGGGAGTGGATGGACCGACTGCCCATCACCATCCTTCGCCCACCGGCTGTTTATGGCCCTCGGGATACTGATGTCCTGGAAGTCTTTAAAAACGTGGCCCGGGGCTGGGACCTGCGGGTGGGCCGAACCGAACAACAGGTAAGCCTGATTCAGGTGCGGGATCTTGCCCGGGGCATCATCCTGGCCGGCACCCATCCGGATGCTGTGGGCCAGACCTATTTCATTGCCGATCCCCAGCCTTACTTTTGGAGCCAGGTGGTGGAATGGCTGGCCAGGCTCATGAAGCGGACCGTGCGAACCATTCGCGTCCCGATCATTCTGGCCTATGCGGTGGCCACGCTGGCCGAAGCCTGGAGTGCCTTCAGCGGGAAGCCAGGCATTATTAATCGGGACAAGATTAAAGAAGTGGCTCATCCCTACTGGGTGGTTTCCGCCGATAAGATTGCTCGGGAACTGGGCTTTGTAACCCAAATCGAATTACAGGCCGGCCTGGAAGAAACGTATCGCTGGTACAGAGAACAGCAGTGGCTTTGAACAGAGTATCAGAAGCTTCTTTGCTGTACCAATCAGCCTCTCACAACCCTGGCCAGGAGGGGTGCAAAGGTGTTTCTACTGACACAATTAAGTTTTTCTTTTTTTGCGCCTCAATGTGACAAATGTTTTTTAATTTTCCGGCTGCAAATTATGGTTTGGGAGCTTACCTGAGCAGAAATGGTTTCCAAGACTAATCTGGAAGGGCATAGTTCCGATAATGGGCTCGCAGGCCAGCCGCAGGAAGCATCGGCCCCAGCGCCTCAGGGAAGGGTGGTTAGAATACCCGAGTTCAGCAAACCACAGGTTAAATAGATTGGAGTACGCTGAATGCCGCTGACCCCTGAAGAAGAGAAAAGGCTACGAGAAGAGATTCGCCGCAAGCTGGAAGAGCGTGAGCGGCGAATGAAGCAAAGCCAGGAAAAGGCGGAAGAAGAACGGCAACGGCATCTGGAGGAACGCCTTCGGGCACGCATTCGGGAAGAAGAAGAAGAACGCTTTTTTACCGAGCGAGGCTACGTCAAATACATCAATCGGTACGGGGAAGTGGAATGGCTTACCCCGGAGGAAGCCGAAAAGCGCCGTGGTCGCAAACGCACCCGCCGGACCTCCTCCCGCCGAAAAATGCGCCGCCGACGCAAACTGCTCACCTGGGGCATTAATGTCGGCATGGTGCTGTTCGCCCTGATGGTGGCCGCAGCCCTATATCGCTACAACCCGCGCCATCCCAGCAGCTACGGGAGTCTTGTAGTCAAAAGCACCCTCCCCGGCGCAGTCATCTATCTGGACGGCAAGGAGTTGCAAAAATTCACCCCGGACACTCTGGGCAGAATCGCCGCCGGGGATCATTTCCTCACCGTTTACCGGGACGGATTCGCAACCTTTCCTCCGGTCATTCGGGTCAGCGTTCAACCCAAAAAGATACAAGAAGTAAGCTTCGAATTAAAAAATGTAGCCCGGATGGGACGCGTGGTCGTGGAAACCAATCAGGGCCCGGTACAGGTATATGTGGATGGTTTGCCCTACCAGCTGCAGGATGGCTCGCTGGTAGTGCCGGTTGGCTATCATGTGATCACACCGGTGAAGAAGGGATTTCTGGCCGATCCTCCCTATCGTCGGATTCTGGTGGAGGAAAAGGTGGCCCGCGTGGTGTCTTTCCAGATGATCCCCAGCGAAAACATAGCTTACCTGCGAATCTCCAGCAATCGAGTGAAGGCCAATGTGTTTCTGGATGATCGTTTCAGTGGCATGAAGGCCAGCGGGCAGCTGATCCCCGTGGAAGCCGGCACCTACCAGATTCGGGTCAAAGAAGCCGGATTCAAAAGCGATCCCTCCTTCGAAATTGTTGGGCTCGAGCCTGGCCAGACCCAAGAGGTGGTGTTCTACCTCTCTCCGGAAACGCCCGGCGACACGCTTCACCTGTTTACAGAAAACCCGGGGGCCAACATTATTCTGGATGGGGAATTACTCCCCTACGTTACCCCGCTTCCCGACTTGCTGGTGACCCGCGACGTCCATTTTTTAAATTTCATGCGCGAGGAGCAGCTCTACCAGCCCGACCACGACATGTTGTTGGACATGGCTAACCTGCGGGACAAGACCATTGAGCTGGATTTTTGAACCCCTTCCCATTCGTAGCCTTATTTAAACGTGGACTTGCTCCAATAAATTCCTCGAGCGTAAACTAACGCCTTCTTGTTGTGTTTTTTTGCCGGAAAGAAAGATCCGGTTTCTTCTGCAGCCTGTATGCGATTTTAGAAAAGAGAGGAAAGGCACATTCATGAAACAAATTCCACTGCAGTTGCCGGAAATCAATCCTTTGTTCGATGACTATCTGTACCGTTTCGATCAAGTGAGCGAGTTTTATCCTCAAGACTGGCGAAACCTATCTCCTGAGGGCCTAATAGCCCACACCGCCTTTCACAAGCCGCTCAACCGAACCGAATTAAGCAGAGTGGTGGAAGCCCAGAATCGCGCCTGGGGTGCGGCAGCACCAGCCCTGGAAAACGCCCGCTCCCTCGCTCGGGAAAACACTTTTGCCGTGGTCACAGGCCAGCAGGCCGGCATTTTCACCGGTCCCCTCTATACGCCCTACAAAATCCTGACCACCATTGCTACGGCGCACCGCCTTAACCACACCCACCCCGATTTTCGGTTTGTGCCTGTGTTCTGGCTGGAAGTGGAAGACAACGACTTTCGCGAAATCAACCACATCCATTATTTGAGTCAGGATTATCAGCTCCAGCGGCTGGAGTTGAGCGAAACACCCGGCGAGGCATTTAAACCCATTTACCTTCGCCAAATTCCCCCCGGCATCCTGCAGTGGCGGGAACAGCTCCGCCAGGATCTACCCCTCAGTGAGTTTAAAGAACAGGTCCTGGCTCTGTTCTTTGAAGCCTATCGCGCGGGTACAAGTTTTAGCGACGCCTTTGCCCAATTGCTCTGCCAACTGTTTTCTGAAGCCGGGTTGGTGGTAGTCAACCCGGCGGATCGGGCGCTGAAAGCCCTGGCCCTCCCCATTTTTCAGAAAATTCTGCAAGAACAAAAAACGCTCCACCAGGCTCTGAGCGAACAAAACGCCAGGATTATCGAGAAGGGATATCAGCCGCAGATTCATCTGCCCGAAGGACATACCATGCTGTTCTGGCTGGATGATGACCGCCGTCGCGTGCGTATCGACCGGTCGCCGGAAGGGAAATTTTTGTTACGATACACCGGCGAGCATCGGCCTTTCCCCGGGCAGGATCCCCTCCGGGCGGTAGAAAAAGAACCCTGGCGGATGATTCCCGGCGTGGCGGTTCGGCCGCTCCTGCAGGACAGCCTGTTACCCACTCGGGTTTACGTGGCCGGACCAACGGAAACCGCCTATTTTGCTCAACTGGCCGCCCTGTATAGGGTGCTCAACATGAGTATGCCACTCATCCTGCCTCGCCATCGACTGACCCTGGTGGAACCGGCCATTCAAAAAATTGTGCACAAACACCACCTGGATTATGCGGACATTTTCCTTCGCAGCAAGGACTTGCTTGATTGGTTTGTTCAATCCAGGGAACACGCTGGTACCTTTCAGCGGGTGGAACAGATACGCCAGGACGCATTAAGCATTCTACAGCACTTGGAACCACTGGTTCAGGAAACCGATTTAACCTTGCTCAAGCCTTATCAGAAAACAATGCAGAGCATTCAACGCAGCTTAAATCAGCTGACCGGCAAGCTAACCCGCGCTTTACAAACCAAACATCAGATTGAAATCGCACAGTTGAGCCGCGTACAAATGGCCCTCTTTCCCGGACAAAAACCCCAGGAGCGTGTACTAAATTTGATCTACTTTGCCGTTAAACACGGGCCGGGGTTCACCGGTCAGCTCTTGAAGCACCTGCCGGAGGACATCCAACCCCATTGGGTGGTGGAATTGCCCTGAATTCAATTTCCCTGAATACTAATTGCTGGCGGAAAACAAAGAAGCTCCCACTAAGGGAGCTTCTCCACGAAACACACTGGGTCGAAATCCCTACCCAATCTTGACGACGTTGGCGGCCTGCTGCTTGCCATCCTTCCCCGGACGCAGTTCGTATTCCACAACCTCGCCCTTCTTCAGTGTTTTGAATCCTTCCTGATTGATGGCAGAGTAATGCACAAACACATCATCACCGCCTTCGTCCGGTTCAATGAAGCCCCATCCTTTGTTATCATTGAACCATTTCACCTTACCCCTTGGCATAACCTCAGAAACCTCCACGCTACGATCAAGGCAGCTCGTTAAGCGACGACCTGCGGGACAGCTTCGATCTCGTCAACGAGGCTACCGGTTGCCGCAAGCGAAAGAATATATTTACCCGGCATTTTTTTGTCAAGAAAATTCGGCCCAAGTGAAAAATTTTGTCATCTAAAAAGGTGCACATCCCGCCCGAGGCTCATCCATACCGAATCCAGCGAACCATTTCCGGCAGCGTGGGGCGCTTGCCGTACATCAGGATACCCACCCGGTAGATTTTTGCCGTTACCCAGACCAGCAAAACGGCCGTGGCGGCACTGAGCAGAATGGACAACCATACCTGCCACAGCGGTGGCGACACCAGCATCACACGCAAAAACATTAACAACGGAGTAAAAAAAGGCACAAAGGACAGAATTTCGGTTAAGCTACTGGAAGGGTTGCGGATGCCCACGGTAACTGCGATAATGAAAGGAAGAACAATCAGCATGGTGATGGGCATGGAAAAGGACTGCAAATCTTCCTGCCGAGTGCTCATGGCGCCCCCGGCCAGATAAAGTGTGGAGAACAGGAAAAAGCCCAGCACAAAGAAGATGATGAAGTAGAAGACATGAATGGGGCTCAGGGAAACAAACTGGAGCATGGCTGGTGAAGAAACTGCGGTGATGGCGAATGCACCCAGCGCCAGAACCGCCCAGATGAGGTATTGCGCCAA
>RFHE01000401.1 GCA_003696445.1 Calditrichota bacterium
CTGGCTGGCTTCGGCTGACTGGAACAGGGCATTGGGCAGAATGTCCAGTTCATCCAGCCAGGTGGCTTTTTCGTCGTAGCGGGCGAGAAAGGGCCGGTTGATCCACGACGGCTGGCGGGCCTGCAGGTATTTCAATAAGAAAAATTTTTCGCCTCCCCATTCCAGAATGCCGTCCACCAGCACTTTGCCGGTCGTGTGGGACATGGAGGGGCCCCGGACGGTTTTTACCAGACCGGAGACCCGGGAATAGGCCTCAGTAAAGATGTGATAGGCCCGGGCCAGGGGCACCGAAAAATAGTGATGGGCCCCGGTGTCCCTTTCCACAAACATGTAGTAGGGAATCATGCCAAGGCGAACCTGCAGTTTCCACATTTTCGCCCAGATGCTTGCCTCGTCGTTAATGCCCCGAACGAGAGGCGCTTGGGTGCGAATTTCGATGCCGTGCTGCCGGATGGCCTGGATGGCCTGCTGAACGGTGGGGGTGGAGAGTTCCCGGGGATGGGAAAAATGCGCCATGATGGTCACATGCTTCCCGGACCGGACAAACGCATTCAGTCCGCTGAGCAGCGCCTGGCCTTCCTCACCCAAGAACCGGTGTGGGAAATAGGCCAGTGCTTTGGTGCCGATCCGAATGTGCCGGACATGCGCCAGTTCCGGCCGGTTCAAAATGTCCAGATAGTGAAATAACCACTGGTTATTCATGAACATGGGATCGCCCCCGGTCAGCAACAGGTCGGTAACTTCCGGATGGCCCTGAAGATAGGCGGCCAGCTGTTCCCGGTCGTTGCTCCTGAACTTGCCCGCCTCGGTGTTGACGAACTGGGCCCAGCGAAAACAATAGGTGCAGAAAGAGTGGCAGGTCTGTCCCTGTTTGGGGAAAAAGAGCACCGTCTCCCGATATTTGTGCTGAATTCCCTCCAGCGGCTGCCCCTGGAACAGCGGCACGTTCTGCAACTGGCCGTCCGGGTGCGGATTCAACGCTTTACGGATCTCGAACACCGCAGCCTTCTCCGCCTGAACCGTTTGGGCAGACCGCAATAACTCCCAGTGTTCCGGGCGGAGCATTTCCCGGCGGGGAAAAACCAGCCGGTAAATGGGATCGCGGTCGTATTCCGACCAGTCAATCAGCTCTTCCAGCACATACCGGCTCACCTTAAACGGAAACACTTTGGTGAGTTGAATCAATGCTTCCTGATGTTCCTGCGAGAGCCTTCCCCGGAAAGGGGAACGCAAAAATTGTTTAATATTGAGAAATTGACCCATTGGTTCTTCTCCTCTGCGTTTCGAGTTAATCTGTCCTTTCACAATACCCTCCGGAAGGGCATTGCCCTGGCCCGGCGGGATGGCCCACCGTTGCAGTCGGGGCGACTTCACTTGGAGTAACCGAAGGATGCTCACACGTGCCGTTGCAGGAACTGCACAACGGGCAGGAACCCGAGCAAAACCATCCAGGCAAAAGAAGCGGCGCAACCGCATAATTTACCCTACGCCGCTTGGAGATAGGCACCCCCGAAAACGGAAGTGTGGATCAGGCGGGGCGGTTACGGAAAATACTGGGCAATGGGGCAATGAATTAAACTGTGCGACGCCTCGACTCGAACAGTAGCTTCCAGCCAAATGTAAGGATCACTCATTGGTCCATCTTCGCGATTTCGTGTGAAACAGGTTCAACCGAATTCACAATTCACCTAATTTAAAATATCTGATCGAGGGGAATTTTTCAAGGGGTGTTCCATTTTTCCTTTGTACGATTCTTAAGGCAACTCCCGCTGGAAGGCTAATCGGGAACAGGCCCCGAATACGAGAATCTGCTGCCTCAGGGTGTGCCGCCTGCGGGTTTTCTCCCCTGAAGGCTCCCTGAGTAACCAGGCCCATTACAGATGGAAGCCCTTTTCCCGACACGGGAAGTCGAGGAGCACAATGAGTGAATAATACCAGGGAAAGTCATTCTGGATTTCGGAGCTGCAGAGCATAGGGTAGATGAAAGTTGCTCGTCCAACGGGAGGAATCCACGCTGCCCTTTCGACCAGACGTAAGGGACGCCCCATAGTCGGTCGGGTAACCGGGAGGCGATTTTTACGTTGCTTGAACTCAACATTTCTTGAAAAAGGATTTCCTTTTAAGCGGTTCAATAGTTGACCATGGTCACAAAGGCATTGCTTGTCTTAAATAGATTCTCAATTGCTTAAGGTTTCCTGGCTACAATTCGCCTGCTTAAGCCGTCGTAGCGGAGTTGTTGGAATCTATTAACATGGTCGATCTCGCCTTGTTCCTTTCTCTATCTGGAACCCGCGCGTTTTAACGAGTTTCGACAATCCTTTTTGAGCCAGAGGTTTATCTCTATCTGTTTTACACAGTTCGTTTAATCAATTTGGCTTTCCCTCAATTGTTTTACTTCTATCAAAGGAAAGGAGGAATCCAATGCGAACGGATTACCGATTAAGTGGGTTTCTGGGGATTGTGCCTCTTTCTCTTGTTCTGTTGTTGCTTTCCTGCTGGCAAATCGTTCTGGCGCAACCGGATAGCCTCTGGATGAAAACATTCCGCGGGCCGTATGAGGACTATGCCTATTCGGTGAAACAAACTTCGGACGGAGGGTTTGTTCTTGCTGGCAAACGGCAACGCACATTAGGTGGTCCGACTGATGTCTGGTATATTAAAACCACCGGTGTCGGGGACACGGTTTGGACCCGGATCGTAGGGGGTGGCAATAGTGATCGTGTAACCACCATTATCCAGACAGCTGACGGCGGTTACGCCCTTACTGGCTTATGGGGCATCGGTGCAGGCAAACCCCTTCTCATCAAAACGGATCCGGCTGGGACCATTGATTGGCTGGAGTATTATGCAGAACAAGAATTTTATCCTACCGAAGCCCTGGATTTTACAGCATTCCAGCAGGGAGGGGGATATGTCCTGGTCGGCCGGCAGGGCACGAATAATAACAATGAAGATGCGTTCCTATTACATGTGGATGGTGTGGGCGATACCGTTTGGAGCAAAATTTATGGTGGACCTTATAATGATCGATTAAACTCGGTGATCGAAACTGCGGATGGCGGCATAGCAGCAGCTGGGTTTAAAGGCTATGCTTTCCTTACAAGCAATCCCGATGTGTGGTTGCTGCGCCTGGACAGCAATGGAGACACGCTCTGGACCCGGACGTATGGTACGGCTGCAGATGCTGAAGTGGCCAAATGCATTCGCCAGACGGCTGATGGCGGATTTATTATTACCGGATATAAAGGACTTTTCGGCGAGAACGATTTATCCGACCTCTATTTAATTCGAACCGATGCCAATGGCGATACCCTGTGGACTAGGGTGTATGCCGATCCAGTGAAACGGCAAAAAGGCTATGCCGTCAGAGAGACGTCCGATGGTGGATTTGTTATCTGTGGCTATATTGATTTTCCTGGAAATGTGTTGGTGATGAAAGTGGATCAAAATGGCACCCTGCTTTGGCAACGGATTTTCAGCTCCCCCTACGAAGCCCGTGCCTACGACATCGAAATCACCAGCGATAATGGGTTTATTCTGGCCGGGGTCTGGTCGCGAAGCACTACCTCAACCTCAATGGATATGTTCCTTATGAGAATGGAACCGGATCAGGTGGTGGGTATTCATGATCAGCCCGGGGGAGTACCTGGATCAATGAGGCTCATCGGAAACTATCCCAATCCGTTTAATCCGGAAACGCACCTTGCCTTCTCTCTTGTTCAAGCGGCCTTCGTTAAACTGGAAGTTTACGACCTGGCTGGAAAGAAGATCAAAACCCTCGTGAACGGAAGGCGGGCGGCGGGACATTACACAGTCGTGTGGAATGGTACCAACCAGGCAGGCCAATCTGTTGGCAGCGGAGTTTATTTTTACCGTCTCTCGTCAGGGATCGAATCGCAAACACGAAAGATGCTCCTGTTAAAATAAGGCATCCATTTCCGATGCTTACCATCTGCGGTCTCGTAGCAAAGATGCGTCTGGTTGTTCGAAGAGAAGCGATACGTATTTTAATATTCAACGAACCGTTTCAGGGCTCTGTGTACACTTGACTCAGCTCCTATCCCTTCCACCCGGGCAGCGGACGGGGCTGGCTGAGTTGCCTGGAAATAATTTTGACCCTTTAGGCAGAATGCTCTCTGGCTAAAATGGGCCCAACGATGCGAGGCGGTTCATCTGGCGACCCTGGTATGCGCAGAGGAGGAAAGCATGCCGGCATGGGCCTTGGGCTCTGCACCCCTACGGCAGGAGCTAACAGCAAGAATCAAAATTTGAACGAAAGCCGACCGGGCAAAAAATGGGTTGGCTGAAACCATTTTCCCTGCGAGAAATGCTCCCCTGGTGAGTTTTTACATTGGCTACCCCATCCAGCTGGAAAAGAAGCGAATTTTAACCGGTGCCTCTGAAGCTTGGCGTGCGGACGCATCTCCCCCTTGTTTCTTTCCTTGGCCTAACCTACCTTTTGCCCAAAAATGGAGCGTAGATTGGCATGAAAAGATGGCACCTGATTTTGGCCCTGTTTCTGGTGCTTCGGCCGGGACTTTTTCTGGCCGTGGATTGGCAAACGCCGGTGGAGAAGAGCAATTTTCAGACGACGCCGCGCTATCAGGAAACCATGGACTTCTGCCGCAGGCTGGAGGCCGCCTCGTCGCTGGTGCACGTCACCAGTTTCGGCACCAGTCCACAGGGGCGCCCCCTGCCGCTGGTGGTGGTGGATGCCGATGGCCTTTTTTCCCCGGAACTGGCCCATCGCCAGGGCCGAACCATTGTGCTGATCATGAGCGGCATCCATGCCGGGGAAATTGACGGCAAGGACGCCTCGTTGATGTTTTTGCGGGACATGGCCATCGAAGGCAAGTGGCGTTCCCTTCTGGAGGATGTGACGCTGTTGTTCATCCCCATTTTCAATGTGGATGGACACGAGCGCTTCGGCCCCTACAACCGGATGAATCAGAACGGCCCGCGGGAAATGGGCTGGCGCACCACCGCCCAGAACCTGAATCTGAATCGCGACTGGCTGAAAGCCGATGCACCGGAAATGCAGGCCTGGCTGGCGATGTTCAATCGCTGGCTGCCCGATCTGATGGTGGACATCCACGTGACCGA
>RFHE01000004.1 GCA_003696445.1 Calditrichota bacterium
GCCTACGACGAACTGGGCATCAGCGGCTGGGGCTGGGGTTTCTCCAATCCCCAGGATATTTGGGGCGGGGTGTTGTTTACCACCGCCGAGGCTGGAACGCTTGCTGCGGTTGACCTGGGCTTTCGCGAAGGTCCAATGAATTTCACCGTCGAGGTGTATGCCAATTTTGTAAACAATACGCCCTCCGGACTGGTGGATTCGGTGAGCGGCCAGATCAGCCAGGCCGGATGGTACACGGTGGATTTACCCGGTGGGAATGCGGTGTTCGGAAGCAATCAGGATTTTTTTGTCGCCCTGAAGATTGTGAACCATAGATTCGCCCTCTCCTACGATCATGACGGGGTTCACTCCGGCCGCTCTTACACCAGTGGCAACGGGATCACTTATTTCAATACCATCAGTACCGATCCCAACGGCGGCGACTTAAACATCCGCGCCCGGATTAAAACCAGTGTGCCCACCGGGATTCAGGACGGGGCGCATCCAATCGCTACCGGATTCGAGCTGGCGCAAAATTTTCCCAATCCATTCAACCCCTCGACCAGCATCCAGTTTGCCCTGCCGGAACGGGGCCATGCCCTGCTGCAGGTGTTCAACCTACTGGGGGAAACCGTGGCCACGCTGGTGGATGAGGAACTGAGCCCGGGCGAACACCGCATCCAGTGGGATGCCCGAAGCATGCCCTCCGGCGTTTACTTTTACCGTCTGTCCTTCACTCCGGCCGGGGGCGGACAGCCTCGCCAGCAGGTCAGAAAAATGATGCTGATGAAGTAACTCCCGCTGTGCCTGGGAAGGCCTATTTCTTCCTCGATCCTAATCGACTTAAGCGGGCCGGCCAGGGTGCTGTCGGCCCGTTTGTGTGTTCTGGCAGTGCCCAACTTCGATTGGTAAAAAAATGCTCGGACTCTCTGACCGGCCCAATCCCTCTCGGTCCGGCCGTATGAGCCATTGTTAATTCCTGGCCGGAGGCAGAGTGGATGCCGATGGGAAGTTTACCGGGGGAACCAAATTTTTTGCCCGTTCATTTCAGTTTCCTCCCTTTTCTGCCCGTTAAAAAATCGCTAATTTGAATTATCCAGCAAAAGAAACTGAGAGGAGACCAGGCCATGAAACCTGACATGCGACTGGAAAAAGATGCTCTTGGCGAAGTACCTGTCCCAGCAGATGCCTATTACGGGGCGCAGACGCAGCGGGCGATCGAGAATTTCCGTGTGGGGGAGGAGCGGTTTCCGCGGGAATTCATCCGAGCCCATGCCATTGTCAAGAAAGCGGCGGCGCGGGTCAATCGTGCACTGGGTTTACTGGACGGCCGACTGGCCGAGGCCATTGAGCAGGCCGCCGACGAGGTGATTGCCGGGAAGTTCGACGATCAGTTCCCGCTGGTCATCTGGCAGAGCGGCAGCGGGACCCAGTTTAACATGAACATGAACGAGGTGATCGCCAACCGGGCCATCGAAATTCTGGGTGGGGAAAAGGGCACCAAGAAGCCGGTCCACCCGAACGATCACGTGAACATGTCCCAGTCCACCAACGATACGATCCCCACCTCGATGCACGTTTCGGCCGTTCAGATGATTGAAGAACGCCTGTTGCCCGAAGTGGAGAAATTGGAGAAGGCCCTGTGGGATAAGGCGGAGGCCTTCAGGGACATTATTAAGATTGGCCGTACCCACCTGCAGGATGCCACCCCGCTGACGCTTGGTCAGGAGTTTTCCGGCTATGCGGCCCAGGTTCAAATGGCCCGGGAAGCAGTGGCTGCCTCGCTGGCCCACTTGAGGGAGCTGCCCATCGGCGGTACGGCCGTAGGCACCGGTTTGAACACCAAAGTGGGCTACGACGAAAAAATGGTGGCTGAAATCAGCGCCATTACCGGGTTGCAGTTTAAAGTAGCCCGGAACAAATTTGCGCACATGGCCGCCCACGATGCGGTGGTAGAGGCAAGTGGCGCCCTGAAAACGCTGGCCGCCGCGCTGAACAAAATCGCCAACGATATCCGCTGGCTGGGCAGCGGCCCCCGCGCCGGGTTGGGCGAGCTGATTCTGCCGGCCAACGAACCGGGTAGCTCCATCATGCCGGGCAAGGTGAATCCCACCCAGTGCGAAATGCTCACCCAGGTGGTTTGCCAGGTTTATGGCAACGACCTGACCATTGCCATGGCCGGTGCCAGTGGCAATTTTGAGCTCAATGTGTACAACCCGGTCATTGCCTTTAATCTGCTGCAAAGTATTCGCCTGCTAGCTGACGGTTGCCGTTCTTTCCGGGAAAAGATGGTCGTGGATATTCAGCCAAACCTCAAAAAAATCAAAGAACACGTGCAAAACTCCCTAATGCTGGTAACGGCGCTGAATCGCCATATCGGATACGACAAGGCCGCCCAAATTGCGCTCAAGGCTTGGCGGGAAGATAAAACCCTAAAAGAAGCCGCCCTGGAATTGGGCTACCTAACCGAGGAGGAATTTGATGCCTGGGTGCGCCCGGAAAAAATGCTGGGGCCTTCGGCGGATTGAACAACCGGGAAGTACAATTTTCATTTGATTTTTATATGCGCTTGTTATATTTGATTGGAGAGGCCGGAGGGTTCGCCGGCCTGATTAATCTCTGGGTTATGGACTGTTGAACTGGAGGAACGGGTTATGACGTACATCATCACTGAACCATGTCGGGGCGTTTGCGATACAGCCTGTGTGGAGGTGTGCCCGGTGGATTGTATTTATCCGGCAAAGGGTTACACCCTGAGCGACGAGGACAAGGAGCGAATGCGTGCCGACAACGAAATGCTCTACATTCACCCGGAAGAGTGTATTGATTGTGGAGCCTGCGAACCTGAGTGCCCGGTGGAGGCTATCTTCCCGGAAGATGAAGTTCCTGATCAATGGAAAGAATATATTGCCCTGAATTACACCCGGTTCGACCTGGAACCCCCTGAATAATAATCGACCCACAAAGCGCCCTTCCAGGCAGGGAAGCCGGGAGGGCGCTTGATTTTCGTTACCAGGTTTGTCCCATTTGGGACCCCTTGTGGTAAGGCCCCATCCTGCCATTTATTTGAAGCTTAAACCCCTAACAGGAGGTTGAGATGGTTGTTTTTCGCCGGCCGTTTTTTGTCGCCACATGGTTGTTGCTTCTCCACGTTTGGATGTTTCAAGCCGATGCGATCGTTCAGCGTACCACCAATACAGAGGAAGTGTTGCTGCCCATGGAATCGAGCCGGGCGGCGTTTTTTCATCCGGCTCTCCAGCACCGGCTGACGGCCTCCCGCGCCTGGCAGGCGTTTGTGGACCAGAATGGCGCCTGGGCCGTGCAATGGAACGAAGCCACCGGCACCCCCCATCGGGCCTTCGGGCCGGCCGTACCGATCCAGGGGGTCCAGGTCATCAGCCAGGCCAATGTGGAAGCGGCCGCCCGCCAATTCCTTAAAACCTATGCCCCGGCGCTTAAGCTCGATCCCGATCAACTTCGCTTGCTCTCCGCCCATCAGGTGGAAGGCCGATGGTATGTGCATTTCGATCAGCTTTACCAAAGCCTCCCGGTCCTTTTCTCTGAGGTGGAACTGCGCATCTCTTCCCGGGGTAAGGTGATGGCGCTGGGGGTGGATTTTTATCCGATCGAGGAGCTGGAGGTTAGCCCTACGTTAACCGAAGCGCAGGCGCTGGCCTCAGCACGCAAAGGCCTCAGCGGCCAGGTGGTTCAGGCCAGTCTCCTGACCCAGCCGCTGGCTGTTCTACCACTGCGCCGGGAAACCAGCGTGGAATATCGCCTGGTCTATCAGGTGCAGGTGCTGACCCGAGATCCGCTAGGGAATTACCTGGTGCTGGTGGACGCACACTCCGGCGAACTGTTGTGGCGGTACAATCGTGTGCGCTATGCCGGCGTGGAGGGACAGGTCCAGTCCCTGGTGCAGTTGGTGGAGCCCACCGATACGTTTACTGTCGTCAACAACTTCTCTCAATATGTGACCGTCGATGGCAACCAGGTGGTGACCGATTCTTTGGGCTGGTTTTCCGCCAATACGCTGGGCAATTTTACCGCCAATTTTACCTTGCAGGGACCTTTTGTCAATGTGAATAGGGATGATGGGCCAGATGCTTCGCTGAGCTTAACCGGTGCTCCCGGTGACACCCTGCTGGTTCTGTGGGACGATTCTACTTCCCATCCCGCCGAGCGCGATGCGTTTTATCATGTGAACATCGCTCACCGTTATGTGACAACCCTGGATACCGGCTTCACGACCATCAATTACAGCATGCCCTGCCGGGTAAACATCAGTGACGTGTGCAATGCCTTCTGGGATGGTAACGGCGTGAATTTCTTTCAGGCCGGCGGCGGGTGTCCCAACACTGGACAGATGCCCTCGGTGGTTTACCATGAATACGGCCATGGAGTGAACGATCGCCTTTACGAGCAACTGGGCTCTACATTTGGGATGGTGAACGCAGCTGTACACGAAGGCACGGCAGATGTACTTTCGGCCATGATTGAGGACGATCCTCGAATCGGCCGAGGATTTTTTGGCCCGGGCACCCATCTACGCAATGTCCAGAACACCAACCGCTACCCGGACGACGTGTCCGGCGATCCTCACATTACCGGTCTAATCCTGGCCGGCGCTTTCTGGGATATTCGTCTTTCTACCGATCTGGCCACGGCTCGTTACCTGTCCCACTTTGCCAAACACGGCTTGCCGGACGATCCCAATGACGGGATTGCCTTCAGCGAATGGTTTGTGGAAACCCTGGTGGCCGACGACGATGACGGGGATCTCTCCAACGGAACACCCCACTTCACCCAGATTGTGGATGCCTTTAACCAGCATGGGATTGGCACCAGCTTGTTTATGCTGCTATCGTTCTCCCACACTCCACTCCCGGATACGCAGTTGACCACCGGTCACTACAACGTCAATTTTAACCTTTCCGGTGCTCCCTTGCCCGGTTCGCAACCGGATTCGGTGCAGGTGGTCTTCAGTGTGGACAATTTTCAAACGGCCACCGTTTTGGATGCCAGCCCTACGTTTCAGGGGCAGTTTAATGCCCAGATCCCGGCACAACCGGCCGGCACGATTGTTCAGTATTACATCACCGCCCGGGATCCAATCAGCCAGACGGTGTTAACCTTTCCGGCAGGAGCCCCGGCGGCCGGGGCTTACACGTTTCTGGTTGGTTTCAACCAGGTTTTGCTGGATGAGCTGGAAGCACCCTCCGGCTGGAAGGTGGGTGCGCCGGACGATAACGCCACCACCGGCATTTGGGAACGGGCCGATCCCCAGCAAACCACGGTAGGGGGACTGGTGGTTCAGCCGGAAAACGACCATACGGCAACCGGCACCCAGTGTTTTGTGACCGGCGCAACGGCAGGGAGCAGTGCCGGTTTCAATGATGTGGACAACGGCAAAACAACCCTATTCTCGCCGGTTCTGGATCTGTCCAACTTGGATGAACCGGTCATCCGGTACTGGAAGTGGTATTCCAACGACAAAGGAGCGGCACCGGGCCAGGACTTCTGGGTTGTGGACATCTCCAACGATAGCGGCCAGACCTGGGTCAACGTGGAGAATACCAATCAGTCCACCGACGGGTGGGAGAAGTTTCAATTCCGGGTGGCCGATTATGTTCAGCCTTCGCGGACGGTGATGTTGCGGTTCGTGGCCAGCGATTTTGCGCCGGGCTCGCTGGTTGAAGGCCTGGTGGACGACTTCGAAATTCTGGCCCGAGGGGTGATTACCGGAATTAACACGCCGCAGGCCGGCGATGCGCTGCCCCGCCGGTTCGAGCTGGCGCAGAATTTTCCCAACCCGTTTAATCCCAGCACGAGCATTCGGGTGGCACTGCCGCAGGCGGCACGGGTCCAGTTGGTCATTTACAACGCACTGGGCCAGGAAGTCCGCCGCCTGGCCGATGGCGTCCTGGATGCCGGCTACCACACCTTTCGCTGGGATGGCACCGGCCATCAGGGAGCAGCCCTGCCGTCGGGCATCTACTTCTATCGAATGGAGGCCCGGCCGCTCAACGGTCAGAAAACGGTGACTCAGGTGCGCAAGCTGCTGTTACTGCGATAATCTTGCCGGCAACCGTCCGTCCTTTAACTGGATGGGCGGTTGCCTTTGCCGGGTTTTTCCGCTAAATTTGTTGCTACTCGCAACGCGCCCGTAGCTCAATTGGATAGAGCATCGGACTTCGGATCCGAGGGTTGGGGGTTCGAGTCCCTCCGGGCGTGCAAGGTTGGTTTTCGTTTTTTCAGGAACCTGAAAACAATTTTCGAGTGTTGAAAGGGCAGTAAAATCACCATAATTTTGGGTACGCACGGCGCGTTCGTCTAGGGGTTTAGGACGCCGGCCTCTCACGCCGGTAACACGGGTTCGAATCCCGTACGCGCTGCAGATCTGAAGCCCGGACTCGTGGATCCGGGCTTTTTTGTACAGGGGGGTGTTGTAGTGCGTTTGCGCGATGGGGTTTAGGAC
>RFHE01000402.1 GCA_003696445.1 Calditrichota bacterium
AAACGGCATTGAGGACGCCCGCTTTGTCCGTTTTCAGGAGGAAGACGGCTCGGTCTGGTTCTACGCCACCTACGTGGCCTACGATGGGCGGAACCTGGCCCAGCATCTGCTCCGCACGCAGGATTTCTGCCGGTTTCACATTCAGGCGCTTCAGGGGCCGGGCGTCCGGAACAAGGGCATGGCCCTGTTTCCCCGTAAGATTGCTGGACAATACGCCATGCTGGCCCGCCCGGACAACGAACGATTGTTTTTGCTTTTTTCACCGGATCTCCATTTCTGGAAAGAGGGGCGGCTGTTGCTGGAACCCCAGGAGCCCTGGGAACTGGTGCAACTGGGCAATTGTGGTTCGCCGCTGGAAACCGAAGCCGGCTGGCTGGTGATTACCCACGGCGTGGGCCCGGTGCGCCGCTACTGCCTCGGGGCGGTGCTGCTGGATAAACACCGGCCCCACCGCGTGCTGGGCAGGCTCCGCCGGCCCCTGCTGGTACCCCGGGAGGAAGAACGCGAAGGCTACGTGCCCAATGTGGTCTATAGTTGCGGGGGACAGGTGCACGGCCAGTGGCTTTACCTGCCCTACGCCATGTCCGATTCCGCGACCAGTTTCGTGCGCATTTACCTGCCGCATCTGCTCCAGGCCATGGAGTGAGCCCCTGAACGGCCCGACCGACCGCTGAAAATCGGTGATGAAAGGCTATCCTCGTGGGAGACATCCGGCTAGGGCTTCACGAACCGGCCGGATCGGGGTTGCCTGTCCGCCGCCTATCGCACCGAAGGATAGCCGCCGGGCACACCCCCTGGCGAGAACACGATCTGCCAGACCTGATTCTTGCGCGCCCGGAACGAACCCGCCGAGGAGAGCAGAAAATACTTCCACATCCGGTAAAACCGCTCTCCGTAGCGGTCCCGGATCTCCGGCCAGCGGCGGTGGAAATTGTGAAACCAAGCCATCAGGGTTCTGTCGTAATGGGGGCCGAAGCTGTGCCAGTCCTCCAGCACAAACAGGCCTTCCGCCGCCCTGGCAATTTGGCTGGCCGAGGGAATCATCGAGTTGGGGAAAATGTAGGTTTCGATCCAGGGGTCGGTTCGAGTCACCGAACGGTTGTTGCCGATGGTGTGGAGCAGGAAGAGGCCTTCCGGGCGCAGGCAGCGGTGGACCACTTCCATAAAGGTGCGGTAATTTTTGTAGCCCACATGCTCAAACATCCCGATGGAGACCACCCGGTCAAACCTTTCCCGGACCTCCCGGTAATCCTGCAAGCGAATCTCAACCGGCAGGCCTTTACAGACTTCCCGGGCGTACTCGGCCTGATTCCGGGAGACGGTAATGCCCACCACCTCCACTCGGTACGTTTCGGCCATGAACCGGGCCGTGCCGCCCCAGCCGCAGCCGATGTCCAGCACGCGCAGGCCCGGCTCCAGCAACAGCTTGCGGCACACCAGATCCAGTTTGGCCTCCTGGGCCTCGTCCAGATTGGCGGCATCCTTCCAGTAGGCACAGCTGTAAATCATGCGCCGGTCCAGCATGCACTGGTACAGATCGTTGCCCAGATCGTAATGGCGCCTGCCCACCTCGAAGGCCCGGCGGCCGGATTGCCGGTTGATCAGGCGTGCCTGAAGAACGCTGAAAAATTCCCGCCAGGGAACGATTTTCCGATCCAGGTCGGCTTTCAGAATCCGGTGGAAGAATTCATCCAGCCGGGGGCTGTCCCACCAGCCGTCCATGTAGGCTTCGCCGGCGCCCAGACTGCCCCGGGAAAACACGCGCGCCCACAGGCGTTCGTCATGCACCACAAGATCCCACGGGCGGTCCCCGTTGATCTGTACGTCGGCCTCGGCCAGCCAGCGCTCAATTTTGTCTCGGAAACGCCGGGACATGGCTGTTCTTTTTTACTGGAAATTAAGCCATCCGGGCAAACGGAACAATGGGGAGCGAACTTACGGCCTGCTGCCATGGATTGCTGGAAGCGACCGCTGCAAAGAGGAAAAGACACCGGACAGGGTGGGTGCGCCCGCTGGTTCCATTTCGCCTGGCTTGAATTTTTGCCTGGAAGGACAGGGGGCAGGACAGAAATTCCGGCTGATGAATTTCTGGGAGAAGCGTTTTTTGTCTCCCGCCCGGCGGCCGAGGAGTTGACAGATGCCGATCAGCATAGTATATTTGAAAACAAAGGGAGGTTACCATGACTTGCTCGCCCGTTGGCTCGCGAATTCTCGCCTTTCTGATGGTGCCCTGGGCTTTTTTTGCCCTTCCGGTACGGAACCGATGTAGAACGGTTCTCACGGTTTGCAACGGGCTGGAGTTTTTGCCTTCTGCAAAACGCTTCGGGACGGTGAGACAGGCAAGGCCTGCGTGGACCGGCCATTGTTCTGAGGTCTTCCTGAGCGGAGCCCCGCCCCGCTCAAGCGGGGGAGTCGAAGGATCTCAAGGCAACCAACACAGGCAGTTGCTGGCTTACAGGGCCACAGCCGCGTTGAGAATAGGCTTTTTAAGGACAAGCTTCGTAGAGGCTTCATTATTGTAGCCCTGGTTTTAAAATGTTTTAGCCACGGATGAACGCGGATGGACACGGATTTTTAGAAAAAAGGAAGGGCCGCCATATGTCATGCCGAGCGACCCCGCCTTGGCGGGGGAGTCGAGACATCTCGGCGGTTTTTACTCGTTCCACGGCTCTGTTGTGGAACGTACGGTTGCTGGAGGCTGCTCCAGCACGGGAATCCAAGATGAACCGATTGAACGCTGGTGTGAAGCCGGCGGCTTCTGCTTTGCCCTTTGATTGTAAAATGACCCTTGGGAGGTATTACCATGAAATTGCAATGGATTCTTTTCTCCCTTTTTCCAGTGTTGCTGTTTGCCCAGTCGCCGCTGGATTTCTTCCCCCA
>RFHE01000089.1 GCA_003696445.1 Calditrichota bacterium
CCCAGGAAAAATTGCTTGTAAAAGGGGGTATTTGCCGAGGTATGTCCGTAAAACAGGTTAAGGTTACCAATCAGGCCGTGGAAACCGAGGGGAATGTAACTTTGCCCGGAAAAGGCCCAGCGCTGGTAATTCAGCGAAGCGTTCAACCGGGTGGTACTTTTTTCAAAATCGCCTTTCAGCAACAGGCCTCGGGTGGGAAAGGCCAGGTCGTCCAGCGTGTCGAAGGTAAGCCGGGCGGTGATCCCACGCAGGGTGGCCTCCGGTGCTGCAGCCAGGGAGGGAGGGGCAATCTGGGCCGGCACGCCCACATCCATGAATTCCTGAAAATAGGCAAACGTCAGATTGGCTTTGTTGCTGTAAAGGAACCCGAATCCCGCCTGCAGGCGATGGGAGCGATCAATAAAATCGCCCAGATTTCGCCCCTGGTCATCGTAGAGGGCACGATTGATTTTCTTGAACCGGTAGTCGGCGAAAGGGTAAACGGGAAAGCTGAGGGTCCGGGTCAAGTAAACCAGACCGGCCTCCAGGTGGGTGTAACCCCCGAAGGTGAGATTGAGGGTAGAGCGCAGCCCGGGAAGGATGCTGCTGGTGCTGACCAGTTGAATGCGCCCGGCGAATTGGAAGCGATCGTCGTAATCAATGCCCAGTTTCAGTTCCCGCCGAGGATTTTCTTTAAAATGAAAGGTGAGCCGGAGGCGCTGTTCGTCCATGGGATCGATTTCGTAAAAAATCGTTTCGAAATACCCCAGACCGTACAGGCGGGTGATTTTCCTGTCGATTTGTTCCGGATCGAACCGCTGGCCCGGTTCCAGAGCCAGCAGGTCGCGGACCAGTTTTTCCGGCAGGTGGCTCAAGCCCTGGATGCGCACCTGGCCGATCCGCGGGGGCCTGCGTTCTTCCAGATGCAGAATAACCCTGACCGAATTGGAGTCCGCCGGCCGCAGTTCGTATTTCACATTTTTGAAGTAGCCGGAGCGGGTCAGATGGGCCACGCAGGAGTCGATTGTTGCCTGGGTGCACTGTTGGCCGGGCTGAAGCTCGAACAGGTCGGCCACAAACTGCACCGGCAAGGTGGTGTTTCCGGCCAGGGTAATGCCATGGAAGCGGATGGTCTGTCCGGGCAGAGGCGGCAGGAGGGTGTCCCGATTTAACTGATAGCGTTGCTTCAGCGCCAGGCAGGCATGCACCTGCGAGCGGGCGGCCTGAATGCCGCGCTGAATGATCTGAGCAATGTCCTGGCGATTAAAACTGGTGCTGGAAAACGCATCCAGATCGGGTTGAATGACCACATCGCTCTGCTGAAGGGCGGCCATTTTTTTCTGATAGCTGGCGATGTTAAGGGTCTGGTCCATCACGGCAAACAGGGAATTGAGCTTGTTTCGGTCCAGAAGCAGCGTCCCCACATTGACCGTAATGACAAAATCTGCCCCCATGGCCCTGACCACATCCACCGGGATGTTGTTGAGAATAAACCCGTCCACCAGCAGAGAATCCCCCCAGGGCACCGGCGTAAAGATGGTTGGGATGGACATGGTGGCCCGCAGGGCCAGGGCCAGCGACCCGTGGTCCAGCACCACCTCCCGGCCGCTGATTAAGTCCACCGCCACGCAGCGGAAGGGAATGGGCAGCTCGTCGAAACTGCGGACGTTCTGGTAGGCATAGGTCAATTTGGAGAGCAGCTGAAATGCTTTTTGCCCCTTGATCAGGCCGGTGGGCAGAGCGGGCCGAAGTCCTTTCAGAAACAGGGAAAGGGCGAACTGGCCGCTACCGGTTTTTTCGAAAAAAGGCAGTTCCTCCCGGGAGGGGGTATCGGAAAACATTTCCTCCCAGTCGGTTTGCCGGGCCATCTGTTCAATTTCCTTTCCCGAATAGCCAATGGCGTATAGCCCCCCGATGATGCCGCCCATGCTGGTACCAGCAATGTAATCCACCGGAATGCCCAGCGAGTCCAGCAGTTTCAGGGTTCCGATGTGGGCAAATCCCTTGGCGCCGCCCCCGGAGAGCACCAGGCCGATGCGAGGCCGGTTGGCAAGCGAATCCAGAGAGAGGTTGTCCGCCCGGGCCGGTTGACTGAGACTTGCCACCAGGGCCCCGGCCAGGCAGAGGAACAAAAGACGCCGTAATGGAAGCAATAGCCCCATGTAAATAAACACTCGTTTAGAGACCCGACCTAACCCGAATTTTAAAGCCTTAAAGTAGGCTTCAATTCCGTAAAGGGCAAAATGAAATCGTTGGTGAGGCGGAGTTTTAAGGTAGAATGAAAGCAAATGACAGGAGGGAGAGCTAAAGTAAGGGATTTCAGTGAGACGATCCCTTCAACGCAGGCCTTGAAAAATTACCATCTTTTATTTTTTTTCGTTCTATTTGCTTTGAGTCACAGAATCAGGTATTTGGATTTCTATTTTACCGATGTTTTTTTTCTTTTGGGTGTGGTGTTCAGCGCGGTTTTACCGATGATTCTCGGTAAGTGTTTTGGAGGAGGAGCGAGCAATGAATAAGTAGCAGGATTTGATTTTGAACGGCCGCCAGATCTTCTCGCTTTTCTTTGTGCGTTTCTACCGATCAGGGATTGTCCTTCCTTATTCTTGTTTCAGGAACAGATACGCAGCTTCAATCCATCCAGAATCCGTCAGGCCGCCTGCGGCCTTTCCAATTCCAAAATCCACTTAACATTCAGGAGATGCACCCATGTACCGATCCTTTCTGGCTTTTTGTCTGCTCGGGCTGCTGGTTGGTTTCAGTCCCGGGTTTGGTCAGTTTTTCTCCACCAACCAGGGTGGTCCCTGGTCGGCACCTTCTACTTGGGTAGCGGGCCGCGTGCCCAATGCTTCCGACGATGTGGTCATTGTGGCTCCGGTGCAACTGGACGTCCCGGGCGATCATTTTATTCATTCGCTGACCGTTGAGCCGGGCGGCGAGTTGATCAGCGTTTCCACCCTTCCTGTTCCCCACATCCACGTGACTGAGGATGTTGTTAACCGGGGCAAGATTGAAGGGAAAAGCAGCCTGAACCCGTTACAGTTTACCATCGGCCGGGCGCTGATTAATTTTGGACAATGGCGAACCTACGAAGTATTTTTCTCAGACACCCTGACCCATTTGTTCCGTGCCGAACAGGGATCGTTCTTTTCACCAACCGCGGTTGTGGCCGATAATGCTACCCTTCTTTCTGATCGCGACCTTTACCTCCATGGGGTAGAATTGCGTGCCAGCAAGCTCCTTTTACAGCTGGATCATGTCACCTTCGACACCACCACCGTGTATTTTCTGGACGGGTCTCAGCTAAAAGCAGACGTGATCGTGGGCCAAGGCAATGCCATTGCCGGGGATACCACCTCTTCGATTCCGTCGGGAACCAACACCTTCACCCCAGCATACTGGGATGTGCACATTCGAGGCACCACCATTGTTTCGGCAAAAATTCTCTTCATGAATACGGTCACCATTGAGGACACGCTTCGCCTACCCAATGGTTTTTTAAGCAGTTACACCATGGAAGTTCATGGCGATTTATTTAACCAGGGTTTTGTGATTCCCAACGATGTTGGCGAGCGACTCTTTTTTGACTGTTTTGGCAACGTGACCAGTACGGGCGTGTTTCAGGTTGAAGAACTCAATTTCATGGGATTGACCACCCATTTTCTGGGCACGTCGCTGACCGGCCTGTTTAATCCAAAGCAGATCACGGATTTTCGTGAACGGGTGGTCTCCTCCTCTTCCATCAAACTGGATGGCGTGTCGGTGGACCTTCAGACGTTGATACTGCAGCCCGGACACGATCTGTTCCTGACCCAGAACTCGGTGCTTGCCCTGGACACGCTGAAAGGGAACAACAACTTGGTCCGGACCACCGATGCAGTGAGACTGAGTACCAGCTTTAAGGACGCTATTTATCAGGATGTGGTCCTTCAAGGAAGTATTTTGATCGACACCCACGTGAATTTCGAGGGCCAGGTGGTGAACCAGGGCATTCTAAAGGTTCC
>RFHE01000090.1 GCA_003696445.1 Calditrichota bacterium
AAAAGGAAAAGGGAGCCTGGATTGGCTCCCTTCTCAGAATTGGCGGGGCCGACGAGACTCGAACTCGCGACCTCCGGCGTGACAGGCCGGCGTTCTAACCGACTGAACTACGACCCCGTATTTCAAGTTTTCCAGAACAATGAACCACGTTGGTTCGGGAAAAGTTCACTGGCAGATAAAATTCAATCTGCCAGTTCGTTCAGAGCGGCAAAAATTTACCGGCAGCATTGGGGCAAATCAAGCCTTTTTTAAACTGACTTGAGCACGATGAGCACATCTGGCACGGGTTTTAATTGATGCCGTACTTTTTCAACTTGGACATGAAGGTGCTCCGGTGGATGCCTAGTTTTTCGGCGGTGCGCAGCTTGTTGAAATTGTTTTCCCGCAACGCCACCAGAATAATCTGCTTTTCATATTCATCCACCAGTTCGGTGAGCGGCCTGTCGAGGTTTACCGGAATGGAATTCTCCGGTTCGGCATTCACCACGTAAGGAGGAAAATCCTTGACTGTAAGCAGACCGGTTTTGTTCAGGACCACCGCCCGTTCAAGCAGGTTCTCCAATTCGCGGATGTTGCCTGGCCAGTGATAGGTTTGCAGGCAGCGCATGGCCTCTTCGTCCACGCCCTGAATGTTTTTGTTAAACGCCTGATTGAATTTGTTCAAGAAATGCTCGATCAGCAGGGGGATATCATCCTTGCGCTCCCTCAATGGGGGCACTTCGATGGGGATCACATTCAACCGGTAGTAGAGGTCCTGGCGAAAGGCACCTTCCTTCATGGCCTCCTCCAGGTTACGATTGGTGGCGGCGATGATGCGTACATCCACTTTTTTGGTTTCGGTACCGCCCACCCGTTCGAATTCTCCTTCCTGAAGTACCCGTAACAATTTGAGCTGCATGTTTGGGGAAATATCACCGATTTCATCCAGAAAAATAGTGCCGCCATCGGCCAACTCAAAGCGTCCCGGCTTGCTTTTAATGGCGCCAGTAAAAGCTCCCTTCTCGTGGCCGAACAGCTCGCTTTCCAGCAAATTTTCGGCCAGTACCCCACAGTTAATTTTAATAAACGGCTTGTTAACTCGGTCCGAGTTAAAGTGAATGGCGTTGGCAATCAGCTCCTTCCCAGTGCCGCTCTCTCCGCGAATCAGGACCGTGGAACTGGTTCTGGCCACATCCTGGATCAAGTTGAAAAGCTCCTGCATCTTTTTATTTTTGCCCACAATATTGCCCAGGCCGTACTTCTCACTTAGTTTTTCCCTCAAATACTGGTTTTCCCGCATCAGTGCCTTCAACTCGGCGTTGTTTTTCACTTTGGTCAGAATTTCGTCCAGGCGCAGGGGCTTTAATATGTAATCTTTGGCGCCCTTTTTCATGGCCTCCACGGCCGTTTCGATGGTGCCATGAGCGGTGATCATGATCATGCTGATGTCAGGATACTCTTTACTGACCGCCTCCAGCAGTTTCATGCCATCCATTTCCGGCATCACGATGTCCGAGATGACGATGTCGGGCTCCTGTTCTCGGATGATCTTCAGGGCCTGTACCCCATTGCGCGCTGTGTAGGTTTCGTAGCCATTCTTTTGAAAAAGCTCTTCCATCAAATCCAGTGCGTCCACTTCATCATCGACGATTAGAATGCGTGTTTTCAAAGGTTGACCCTCCTGCCTGTGGGTTAATGCTTTTTCTTATTCTTACTCTTTTTGCTCGTCTTCCGTGCTGGCTCCTCTTCGGGAGTCAATTCGTAAACAGGAAAGCGGAGCCGCAAGGTGGCTGTTTGGCTGGTTGCCTCCTGCACGATGAAATCTCCCCCATAGTTGGCAAAAATGATTTGCATGAGTGTGACACCCAGATTGGGAAGATGTGCGGCAGGATCGGCGGCGGAACCGAAAATGTCGCGAAAGTTTAATGGTCGGTTGGCTCCGATTTCAATTTCCAACATGGGGCGCTCGGAGACCGAACGGGACAGGTAGCAGCGCAAGGTTAACGTTACTGGTTCCTGAAGGGATTGATTGAGTGCTTCGAACAAGTAGCCGAAGGCGTCCTGAAAATGGGTCTGGTTACCGGCCAGTAGAATTTCGCGCAGGCGGTGGGGAAAGGCCAACTCAAAGCGAATGTTGTTGAACCGGTTTCCGGATTGCTGAATAAATTTGTCCAGAAAACCCAGCAGCGAAAACGATTCGGGGATGGTGTCCATCCGGCGGAATTCGAACATCGAAAGCTGATCGGTAATGTTGGCAATCCGATCCACCTGGCGCTGGATGGTTTCGAAGGCACGTTGATGTTTGCCTGCCCCGATCTCTTTCCGCAATAATTGTAACCGCCCGGAAACGATGTTTGCCGGATTGCGAATCTCATGAGCCAGAACGCTGGCCAAATTCACAATGGTTTTAATTTTTTCTCGGCGCACAATTTCGCTAATTAGTTCGTTGCGCAGAGCGGTACTTTCTAGCGTCACAATCATGCCATCTACCCGACCAGAAGCATCGTGGAGAAAGTGGCCGGTGAGGTTCAGTTCAATTTTTTCCCCAGTGCTCGTTTTTAATTGAATAGGATGCCAACCGGCTACCTTGCCCAGCAGTAGTTGCTTGTACAAATGGTTCAGCACTTTGAAGCCGTCCACGATGTAATCCTGCAGATTGTGAATGTCCAAGCTGCCTGTGGAAAGACCCAGCAGTTGCCGCGCAGCCCGATTCCAGTAACGGATGGTGAAATCCAGGTCGATGACCAGGATGGCTTCCCGGGTGCTATTGAGCAGGTTTTCGTAAAACTGTTTGGTCTTCTGGAGTTTATCGAAGAGCTGCTCTTTTTCTTCCCGGAGTTTCAGGTTGGTTTCGGCCTGGGAGAGCACTGCCTCGAAGGCTTCGACCGTAAACGGTTTGATCAAAAAAGCATCCACCCCTTCGTTAAGGGCCTGAACGGTATTTTCCACACTGGCCTGTCCAGTGATAATGATGGTGTAGCATTGGGGATGGATTTTTTTAAGCTGCTGGAAAATTTCCAGGCCATGCCCATCGGGCAGGTTCAGGTCCAGTACCGCCATCTTGTAGTGGTTGGCATTCAGCAGGGCTAAAGCGGTACTCTGGTCGTGGGCCAGCTGAACTTGATAATGGTGCTCCTCCAGCAACTCCCGCAAGTTGCTGGAGAGGGGTTTTTCGTCCTCCACCAATAATAATTGAGGCTTTTTCATAACGAGGTGTTGGCACCGTCCTGTGCCAGGGACTCCATTAATTGAGGTTTTTGTTCAAGGAAGCGGTTCAGCCGGCGCAGAACCGTTTCCCTGCCCAGAACACTCATTAGCTCAAACAAGCCTGGAGATACGGTTACCCCGGTCAAAGCAAGGCGAATGGGGTGGATCAGTTTGGCTGCCGAAATGCCTTTTTCTTCGGCCAGCTGCCGGATGACCCGCTCGATTTCTGTTTCCGAGAATGTTTCCAGTTCGCTCAGCCTTTCCGTTGCTTCGGAAAGATAAGCCCAGATTTCTTCCCGTTTCAGGTGTTTGCGCAGCCCCTTTTGATCGTACGTCTCCGGGTCCCGGTAAAAATACAGGGCTTGATCCACAAAATCGGTCAGCCGTTTGACTCGCGTTTTAATCAGTGCAATAACTTTCAACAGATACGGCTTCTGTTCAATGACCTGTGTTTGGGTCATCACCCCTCGTTCTACCAGCAAATCGGCAATGCGGCTCCACAGGTACTCCTCGGAACTGCGGCTGATGTACTGGCTGTTCATCCAAACCAGCTTGGCTTCGTCGAATACGGCGTTGTTTTTAGAAATGCCTTCCAGGGAGAAGGCGGCGATGATTTCCTCCCGACTCATCAGTTCGCGATTGTCTCCTGGGGACCAGCCCAGCAAGGCCAGGTAATTAAACAGGGCTTCCGGTAAGATTCCCTGCTGGCGGTACTCTTCCACCGAAGTGGCACCATGGCGTTTGCTCAACCGTTTTCGGTCTGGACCTAGAATGAGAGGCACATGGGCAAAAATCGGAACCTGCCAGCCAAAGGCCTGGTACAGCAGGATTTGTTTGGGAGTGTTGGAGATGTGATCGTCGCCGCGGATCACGTGGGTAATCCTCATCCAGTGGTCATCCACCACTACAGCCAGATGGTAAACCGGGCTCCCGTCTGAACGCAGAATGATGAAATCGTCCAACTCTTCGTGCTGCACGCGGATGGTACCGTGGACGGCATCCTCCCAACTGGTGGCTCCAAGCGGCACCTTAAAGCGGATGGCATAGGGCAGCCCCTGCTTGATTTTTTCCTGAACCTCCTGTGGACTCAAATTTCGACAGGTTCCGTCGTAGCGGTAGGCTCGTTTCGCCCTTTGAGCCTCGAGCCGCTTGGCTTCCAGTTCTTCTTTACTGCAAAAGCAGGGATAGGCTTTGCCCGCTCGGACCAGCTCCCGGGCCTTTTCGCGATGGAGCTGAGCGCGAGCCCCTTGGTAGATGACCTCCTCATCCCACAGCAGTCCCAACCAGACCAAGCCGTCAAAAATTTGACGGGTCATTTCATCCGAAGAACGTTCCCGGTCGGTATCCTCAATTCGTAGCAAAAATTTACCCTGATGCTTTCGGGCAAACAGCCAGTTAAACAGGGCGGTTCGCGCCCCTCCCACATGCAAATAGCCGGTAGGGCTGGGTGCAAATCGGGTCCGGATTTCTGAATGCATTCAGGCTCCTCACTGGTTTTGTCGGTTTCGGACACCGGCCGGCTAATCGAACCGCCTGGTGTCGAAATTCCCGACAATATAGATTTTATCGACACCTTCCATCAATACTTTTGAAAATTTTTCAGAAATGTAGCGCTTCAGGTTGGACGTAACGGTCTTCCCCAGGGGGCGGGGTGGTGAGCCAGCCAGGAATGACGGCGCTTCAGCTCAGATGTCCGGGCTGTCCAAGAAGTTAAGTAGGTTGAATATTTTTGCGAATACTTGTATATTGTTGTTTTTATTAGCGAAGTGCTTGTCCTGGCAATTTTTCAACGAAACACGGCAATTTAGGCAAAACCAAATACCTTTTGTCTCTTAATTCTTAAGTAACTCACGCCCTTCGCCTCTTCTCTTGCAAGAGAGGGGGTTGGAGGGTGAGTTAACTTAAGTCCCGTGTGAGTGAAATAGTGATTTGCATAAAATTACAGCAGTCAATCCTTTTTGGACAACCTCGCTCGGCGTGGTGAGTTGATTTAAGTCCGATGCCATTGAAACAATTATTGCATAAACTTGCATTACTGCAGACTTTTTAGACAGCCCCCTGCAGCCCAATCGGCTCAGCAGCAATCAGGCAAATTTTTGCAATGTCTCTTCCAGATATTTGCGAATCTGGGGAATTTTGTCCACCTGTTTGATGCCTGCGGTGGCTAGGTGAGGCCGTCCGCCGCCGCCGCCGCCGGCTACCCGGGCGGCTTCTTTAACCAGTTGGCCGGCTTTCAGACCCTTTTGTTCAATCAGGTCGTCGGTAACGGCGCAAACCAGATTGGCCCTGTCCGGCCATCGGTTGACAAATAGTCCTACTGTAGATTGAGCTTGCTGGCGAAGCCGATCCCCCAGTTGCTTGAGCAGATCAATCTCCACGTCTTCGAACTCCGCCATCACCAGGGTAATGCCGTTAATTTTCTTGCCCTGTTTGAGGAGTTCATCCACCTGTTCCAGCAACTGCCTGGCTTTGAGCCGTTGTAGAGCGCGTTCGGTCTGGCGTAATTGCTCCACCAGCGAATTCACCTTTGCTGGCAATTGCTCCCAGGAGCAGTTCAGCAGCTGATCCAGATCCTGCACCACATCGCGGGACTGCTGGATGAATTGAACGGCCCTGGGTCCGGTCAGGGCTTCCACGCGGCGGATGCCACTGGCCACGCTGGTTTCCTGTACAATCACAAAGGGGCCAATCTGTCCGGTGTGACGCACATGGGTGCCACCACACAGCTCTTTGCTGAACCCGTCGATGGAGATGACCCGCACCCGGTCCCCGTACTTTTCCCCGAATAAAGCCATGGCTCCCATCTGTACGGCCTTCTGGTAATCTGTGTGGATGACTTCCACGGGAAGATCCTGTTGAATTTTCTCATTTACCAGCCATTCAATCTCTTCCAGCTCCTGGCGATCGATTTTCTTGAAATGGGTAAAATCGAAGCGCAGGCGGTCCGGCGCTACCAGACTCCCGGCCTGGCGGACATGCTCGCCCAGCACCCGACGCAAAGCGGCATGGAGCAAGTGCGTGGCGGTGTGGTTGCGCATGGTGGGTTCCCGCCATTGAGGATCCACCTGCGCGAACACTTCCGGTGTACTAATATCCAGGTTCTCCGGTCCTTCGCAAATGTGGACGATTTCGTCGCCTTCCTTCTGGACATCTACTACGCGCAATTCAAAGTTTTTTCCTCGAATCAGGCCGTGGTCGCCCACCTGGCCGCCGCTTTCGGCATAAAAGGGGGTTTCCACCAGAACCACGTACCAGCGCCCATCCCGCCGAGCCAGCTTGTGAATGCGGGTTTCTGCTTCCAGACGCTCGTAACCCAGAAAGATGGAG
>RFHE01000403.1 GCA_003696445.1 Calditrichota bacterium
GGGAGACATGGGCGCCAGGGGCGTGGTGGCCTCCAGCAAGCCCGGCGTTGTTGAAGTGCCTTTTGAGGAAGTCAGACCTTTTCAGGATGTCGATAGCCGAGAGGGGTTTGCTGCGTTGTCAGGAAAACCGTGAAGGTTTATTTTTAAAGAATATTTCCCGCAGGTGGCCTGCCGCAGGGGTAAATTCCAACAATTTTCATTTCCCAATCAACTCGGGGAAGGGTCCATTAAAGTAAATCAGCCACCAGACTGCCAACCAGACCAATCTTGCAAGAAACAGCGTTCTGCCGAAAACCTCAAATAACGCGGGATCGCCACGAGGCTGATAACAGATCCTGTGTTCCTGATAACTTTGTGGTTTTAGATTTGTCTTCAGGTGTACTGAGTGATTGTTCACAAAGGTTGCGTACGCGCTTAGGCTGGGGAAATATCCAGATCCCTTTAGAATGTTTGTCTCCAATACCCTTGTAATAGAGGTGGCTCGGGGGCTTCCCCCTTGCCTCCAGGATTTCGCCTGGCACAAGGTTCCGGCGGTCGTTGCAGTATTTTCAGAGAGCTTTGAGGGATATTTCTGTGCCTTTTGCTGAATTTCCTGGTTAACCACTCTGTCTGAAATGTTCCTGCGGGCAGCGGACCGGTTCTTGAAAGAGGCGTTCAAAAGCCTGCCATGGAGGATGTCCCTGGCCGTTACTTGCTGTCCAGGTCGGACAATAGCTTTTGCAGGGAAGCTTTCAACTCAGGCAGGTTTTCCCTCACGATGGTCCAGACGATGCCCACATCCACGGCGAAGTACCTGTGCACCACGATATTGCGAAAGCCGATGACCCTCCGCCAGGGGACATCTGTGTAACGTTTTCTGAGCGTTTCCGGGATCTGGCGTGCGGCTTCGCCGATGATTTCGAGATTCCTGACAACGGCATCGATGGTACGCTCATCAGATACAATCTGCTCGTAACTTAAACCAGCGGTGTAGCGCTCGATTTTCGCAATGCTTTCCAGCATGTCTTCAATGAATAAACGTGCATCCCGCTTAGACATGGATCAAATCCTCGCGAATGTGCTCCCACAGGCGGGGCTTGTGTTTGAGGGCATCCTCGGTGACAAGATCTACAGGGATGCCCAGCAGCTCTTCCAGGTAGTCGTGCAGATCAACGAATTCCCACCCGATGGGGTGTTCCAGGTCGATTAGTATGTCCACGTCACTCAGAGGTGTGGCCTCATCCCTGGTATAGGATCCGAACACGGCCAAACGACGCACACCGAAGCGATCTCGCATCTCGGCCTTGTGCTCGGAAAGAAGGCGCCGGATCTCTTCCAGAGTTTTCATTATTTCATCCTCAGCTTAACAGTTGCATTTTACTATCCGACAAAGTTGGGTTCGTTAGTACCATCCGGGAGGTTTACCCGTTCAACAAAAATTGAGAATCTTCTAGCAGATTTCTGAACGGATATTTCCTTTCAAATACCAGACCGTGCTAAGAAAATTTTTTGAAACCAAATTTAAATTAATTGCTGTACAAAGCAATTTGAAGAAGTTCGATAAAAACCCATAAGGAATCGATGCCGCCAATGTTGTTAAATATTAATTTCAAAGTGTATCGAATAAGCATCATTAATTAGTCGGGTGTTTAGCGAAAAGGATTTTTTTTGTTGTCCGCTGTGAAGGAAAATTTTGAACCGACGAATAATTTTTTTATTAACAACCTGATATTTCATCTTCCCATATAATTTTTTCTATTCTTTCGTCAGTAGCCACCTTTGAATTCCAGCGGAAGCGAAAAGTGGAAGATGTTTGGTAACCCAATTCTCGAACGACTTCATAAGGAACCTTCAGCATAGCAAGTACTTCAAAGGACTTATTAAAAAAAACGGGGACCAAGAAATCAAAGCGATCATCAATCGTTCGAAGATCAAAAGACGTATTTTGAGTTAGGTTTTTTACAATACGTGACTTAATCTGATATGTGCGTCCTCGCTCATCCCGCGCGTCAATGGCCTTTTCTGTCTGAGATTGTTCCAGTTTTAAATCCAGTACCTGAGCAACAAGCCATTCTGCATAATCCCCTTGAAGAAGTCTCTCTGATCGAAGAATTTGGAGCTCTTTCAATCCGTCCCTTGAGGACAAATAACATTGCAAAAAGTGTCTTGCAATCGCTAGAACCTTTTGTTTTTCTCCGTTAATGAGTTCTCTACTTTTCATCGTGGCTCCTGGGAAGAAATTTGGACAATTTTTTTAGAATTAGAGCAACATTTTTTAAAATCCGAATTATTTAAGAAGTTGTTTGTTTTTTGGCGACGAAAATGTAACTACAGGAGCTCTTTTGGTCGTCTTTTTTATTCAAAAAAATAGGGGAGAATTCCGGCAAATTATTAGCAGAGTAATAAAGTTTTCTTAAAATTATTTGAACACGTTAACTTCGGGTATTTTTGAGAAGAGAAAATAAAGTTATGATGTTCTTCTTTAGAAATTTTGGTCTCGTTTCGCAGCAGAGTTTTTAACGAGTCAAATTATTTTAAACCTGTTTGCACTTTTAGCCCCCTCATGAATCGGCCCTTTCCGCTCCCTCAAGAAGCCGGCGTTTCGGCGGCGGATGACCGCCTGCATTTCGGCCAGGATGCTCAGGGCGATCTCCTCGGGGGTTTCCGCGCCGATGTCCACCCCCACCGGGGCAAACAGCCGCTGCCGGTCCTGCTCGCTCAGGCGCAGGCCCTCTTCCTCCTGCAGCTCGCGCAACAGGCGTTCGCTGCGCCGCCAGGGACCCAGCAGTCCGATGTACTGAACCGGCGTGCTCAACAGCCAGCGCAGCAGGGCCTTGTCGTGCAGGTAGTTGTGGGTCATCAGCAGCACCAGGGAGGCCGGCTGGAGCTGAATTTTCTCCGGCACTTCCTCCGGCGCGGCCAATAGCACCGCCTTTGCTCCGGGAAAGCGTTCCCGGCAGGCGTAGGCCGGGCGATGGTCCACCACGGTCACCTGCCAGCCCAGCTGGGCGGCCAGCGCCACCACCGGCAGGGCATCGTGGCCGCCGCCGAAAATGGTCAGCGAAACCGGCGGATGGAGAAACTCCACCAGCATTTCCAGCTTGCCCCCTTCCAGGGCCAGCTTCTCGGAACGCGTTTTGCCTTCCTCCAGGGCCGCCTGGCAGCGCCGGCGGATCGCTTCCTCGGCCGGGCTACCGCTCAGGGTGGACTCCCACTGCCCACCGGCGGTCAGAAATCCCCTGGCACCGGACAGATCGCTCAGGTTCCCGGAGGCGGCAAACACGGTGGCCAGCGCGGCCGGGGTGTTTTCCTCGATCACCCGGCCCAGCCAGTCAAACAGGGAAAAATCTGTGTCCGGAACGATCGGCTCCATCCACAGGTGGGTGACGCCGGCACAGCCCAGCCCCATGCCCCAGAGGATGTCTTCTTCCGAGGTGGTATCGTAGGTGACCAGCCGCGGGCGGCCCTCCTGCAAGGTCTGTCGGGCGCGCACCGCCACATCTTCTTCCAGACAACCGCCGCTGACGGCGCCGGTCAGGCGGCCGTCCTCGCTCACCAGCATGCGCGCGCCCGGCCGGCGGTAGGTGGAGCCGCTGGTTTTGACCACCGTGACGCAGACAAACGGCCGGCCTTCCTGGCGAAACCGGCGTGCGGCGTGCAGAATGTCCAGCAAATCCTTCATGGCCTTTACTCCTCTTCCAGCCCTGCCGGCTGCACTTCGGGCAGCGGTCTGATTCGCCGGCGGAAGCCGTACAGGCGGATGTGCTGCAGTTGCCGGGCCAGCTGGTGCAGGCTGTGCAGGTTGTGGCCGGGGGCGAATACATCGATGTAGGGCAGGGCGGCCTGCATGCCCCGGCAGGTGGGCTGGTAGTCGGCAAAGCCCATCAGGGGATTGAGCCAGATGAGGCAACTGCTGCGCCGCTGCAGCTGAGCCATGCTCTCGGCCAGCAGCTCAACCTCTCCGGTATCCCACCCGTCGCTGATGATGAGCACCACGCTCTGCCGGGTCAGGTAGCGGGGGGCGTAGTCCTGCAGGAAGCGGTGCAGGGACCGGCCGATTTTGGTGCCACCGGACCAGTCCGGCACCCGCTGGGGCAACTCCTGCAGGGCCTTTTCCAGTGGCCCCCGGCGCAGGATGTCGCTTACCCGGTGGAGCCGGGTGCTGAAGACAAACGTTTCGATGCTGCGATATTGATGCTGGAAGGCGTAAATGAACTGGATGAAGAACTGGCTATAGAGGTCCATGGAACGGCTCACATCGCACAAAAGCACCAGGCGGAGGCGCTGAAAGCGGTGCCGGCGCAGGGCCAGGTCGATCACCTCGCCGCCCCGGCGCAGGCTGTACCGGATGGTCCGGCGCAGGTCCAGCCGCCCGCCATGGCGCACCTGCCGATACCGCCGGTTCAGGTCCTGGGCCAGCAGGCGGGCGATTTGTTGAATGGCCGCGCTCACCGCCGGGAGCTCGTCGGCCTGAAACTGGCTGAAGTCCTTCTGCCCCAGCACTTCCAGTGGGCTGTAGGTGGCGGTGGCTTCCGGTTCGGTGTCCAGCGCCTCCTCCGGGGAGGACCAATCATTCAGCGAGGGATGGCGGGCTTCCCCTTCCGGCAGCCGGTGAACCTGCGGATCGGGCAAGCGGTCCTCACCGGCTCGGGCTTCCTGACCCAGCTCGCTCTCCCCATGCCAGTAGGGGAGGAAGAGGCGATCGAAGATCTGCTGTTCCCGGGGCGTTTTGGACAGGGTGGCCCGCAGGGCCAGGCGGAACTGTTCTCTGCGGGACAGGTCGATGCGGGCCAGTGCCTTCAGGGCATCCTGCTGTTCGCCCGCACCCACGCCCACTCCGTGAGCCCGAAGCAGCCGGCAGAAGCGCACCAGATTGGCGCTCAGCTCGCTGGGGTGATGGCGATACGCTCCAGGTTGGAATATGCTCATGGTACTGCACCGCTACTTGTTGCCGGCGCCGGCTTCGCCCTCCGGGGCCAGGATGGTCTTCACCCCCACCTGATGGAGCAGTTGCGTCAGGGCCCCCTTCATCTGCCGCATGTCCTGCCAGTCCTTGAACAGGATGCCCATGGTCTGTTCCACCACCTCCGGATCCAGGTGGGTGCGGTGGAGGGCCACCAGGGCCATGGCCCAGTCCAGGGTTTCGGCCACGCCGGGCACCTTGGCCAGCCGCTGCTGGCGCACCAGTTCCACAAAGCGGCACACCTGCTCGGCCAGCTGCTGGTCGATGCCGGGCAC
>RFHE01000404.1 GCA_003696445.1 Calditrichota bacterium
AGCACGGTCCAGTGGCCCTCGGCATCGCGGTACAACCGATCCAGCACGCCCTGAAGGACGCCGGCCTGCAGGGGGAGCAGCAGCCGGAGCTCGGCGTATTGCTCGATGCCCGAGGTAAGATAACGCCCCGTTTCGCAGCGGCGAAAATCGGCCAGCAGCTGCTGGAGCCGCTCGCGAAAGGCGGCGCCGGTCTCCCGGCTCAGGCCGAGCTGGCCAACCAGTCGGTCGATGGCCGCCCGGTCCGCTTCCGGGGGGCGAAGGTGGACGTGCTCCAGCGCGCGATGCACCAGGATGCCCCAGGGTACCCCGCCCGGCTCGTCCTCAAAGGCTTCCTCCATCTGGGGCGGAATGAACCGGCCCTCCCGCAATAAATAGTAGGTGCGGAACCGTTCCGGGTCTTCGGTGAACAACATCAGCTGGGTAGCGGAATAGGCATTCCCTTCCGGCTGGGAAGGCAGCGGATCAATCCACTTGAGGGCGGCCTCCAGGGCCTCGGTTTCGGGAGCGGAGGCGGGGGTGGGCTCGCTTTCGGCCCTCGCCGGCGGCTCGGGCAGTTGAATCTCCTCGCCATTCACCGGAATCACCCTCACGCTGGGCGGACCGGAGGGGCCGGGCTGAGCAAGCGATTCCAGAACCGGGTGGATCAGATGCAAAAAGCTCTGCGAGGCCTGCCTACTCTGGCCGCTGGCTCCCACCAGAACCAGCCGGTCCCGCGCCCGGGTGGCGGCCACGTAAAGCAGCCGTTTCTTCTCGGCAACAATCTGGCTGCGCTGATTTTTCTCGTACCATTGAGAAATAAAGCTGCTGCTCAGCTCGCTACTGGACCCCATGTTGGGGAGGAAGCCGTGCCTTTTGTCGCGAAACAGATCGGCCTTGAACCGGAAGCCTGCTTCCAGAAAGGGCAGAATGACCACCGGGAATTCGAGACCTTTGGCGGCGTGAATGGTCATCACCTTCACCTGATTGGCCTCCGGATCGAACAGGGGCGCCTGCCCTTCTTTGAGTTCCCCCTGAATGGCGGCTTCCAGCACATGGAGAAAGTCCAGCAGGCGAGCGGACCGATTGCGCTCGAAGTGGTAGGCGAAGGCCTCCAGTTTTTCCAGGTTGGCCAGCACCTGCCGCCCCTCTGGGGTGGTCTGGTGCAGCAGGTGGAGGTTAAAATCGCGGATCAGGCGGTGCAGCAACTGGCTGATCTGGCCGTGGCCGGCCAGCACCTGCCAGCCGGGCAGCTGGGCCAGCAGCCAGCGCAGCACGGACAGCTCTTCGGCTTCAATCGGCAGCCCGTGGGAGTCTTTCAGGTGGGCAGCGAAATCGGCCTGAAAGCAGGTTTCGGTGGACAGCCTGCCGGCCTGAAAGTCCAGCAAATGCCGGATTTTTTCCAGATAACCGTTACCCCGGCACCGGGAAAGGAAAAACAGGGTGGCGTCCGACACACCCAGGTAGGGGCTGCGCAGGGCCGTCACCAGAGCAAAATCGTCCTCCGGTCGCGCCACCACGTTGAGCAGGTAGAACACATCCTGCACTTCCCGGGTCTGGAAAAAGCCGATGCCTTTGTACACCTGAAAGGGGATGCCGGCCCGGCTCAGGGCGGCTTCCAGGGCCGGCAGCGGCCGCCGGTCCTGCAGCAGAATGGCAATGTGGCCGTAGGCATGCGAGGCCTGGGCCTTCGGATCGGTCAGCCGTTGAATGATTTCAATCACCTGGTGCGCCACCAGGGCGGTCACCTGTTCCCCGTTCAATTCATTGGGACATTCGATGTGGTAGTAGGCCGCCGGTTCCACTCCTGGGCGCCCGGCGCCATCGGCCAGCGGCTGGAAGGCCACCTCGTGCGGCCCGCCGGCGTTGAGGATGGGTTCAAAGAGGGCGTTGAAAAAGGCAATCAACGCGCCGGTACTGCGGAAATTATGCCGCAGCAGCACCCGGCCGCTGCCCGCAGCCGGCGAAGGACCCTCCGACCGGCGAATCCAGGGCGGCAGGCGCAGGGGCACCTCCGGGCGGTTCAACCCGGGAAGCCGCTCCAGGTAATCCTGAAAAATGTGCACGTCCGCATTGCGGAAGCCGTAGATGGCCTGTTTGGGATCCCCGACCAGAAACAGGTTGCTGCGGGGCGCTTTGCCGGGCTCCAGGCCGGCGATCCGGGCGATGATCTCCGCCTGCACCGGATCGGTATCCTGAAATTCGTCCACCAGAATCCAGCGGTAGCGTTCGCCCAGCTGGCGGGCCAGGCCGGGGTTGGCTTCCAACATCCGGCGGGTTCTGAGCAGCAGATCGTCGAAATCCATGAGCTGCAGGCGAGCCTTGCGCCGTTCCACCTGTTCGAAGAGTGCCCGGAACAGCACGCAAATCCCTTTGAGCAGGCGGGCCTGCCGGGCTTCCAGCTCGGGGTTGTTTTCCGGGGTGGGGACCCAGAGCCGGGCCAGCGGCTCGGTCTGTGCCAGCAATTGCTGGAAAAGCTGCGGCACGGGATCGGGGAGCTTGGCGATCTGTTTCTGGAGGCCTTTCCGGGGGGTGCCTTTTTCGGTAAACAGGGCCTGGAGGAGGGTCCCCACCCCGCGAACCTGGGTTTCCAGATCGGCCGAGGCCAGTTCGGCCCGCGCCGTGCTGCAGGCTCGGGAAAAGGTCTGCAGCGTCTTGTTCTGTTCGGACGGCAGCCCACGGAGTAGCCCATCCAGCAATGGGGTCACATCGCCAAGGGCATCCAGCAGGGACCGGTAATGGGCCTGGCGCAACGCTTGCCAGTCGGCAGCAATCTGCTCCGGGGTCTGTTCGGCATAGCGGTGCAAAAACCGCTCGATGGTCAGGCGGTTGGCATAGGCGGCCAGAAAAAGACGTTTCAATTGACGCACCGGGTAAAAGCGCAACACGTCCGTCACCAGCTCCCGGGAGTGGGCGGGCAGGGGAGGGGTGGTGGAGAAAAATTCCCAGAAACTCTGATCGAGGATCCGGGCCAGGGTCTGTGCGTCGGCAATGGCCGACTGGGGCGCGAGCCCGGCTTCCAGGGCATGGGTGTTGAGCAACTGCTGGCAGAAGGCGTGAATGGTGGAAATGCGTGCCTCCGGCCAGGCCTGCAGAATGGCCAGGATTTTTGGACGCAAACCAGGTTCGTTCTGGTAGAGCTGGTCCAGGCGGCTTAACACGCGCTGCTTCATCTCCCCGGCGGCCTTCTCGGTAAAGGTGATGGCCAGCACCCGGGACACGGCGGCCTCGGGTTCGCTGAGCAGAATGCCCAGGTAGCGCTCAACCAGCACGGTGGTTTTGCCGGAACCGGCCCCGGCCACCACGATGACGTGGCGGTTCAAATCCAGCGCCGAAAGCTGATCTCTGGTAAGCTGCAATGGCACTCCCCAATTACGGCTGGTTTAAAATCAAATTTAGCCCTTTCTCCCCTCCGGTTCAACGGGTCAAAAATTGACTGGTCACAGAAAAGCAAGTTCGGGAAAACTGCGGGGCGTCGATCCGC
>RFHE01000091.1 GCA_003696445.1 Calditrichota bacterium
ACGCTGGGCACCCAACCCCAGGGCATTGCCTACGACGGCCAGCGCTTCTACTATGCCATGGACGACAACGATGGCGATCCGGAAAAGATTTACATCTACGATCCGGCGGTGGGCGACACGGTGGGCAGCATTCCCATTGTGGACCCGATTTCCAAAGATCCGCGAGGCCTGGCCTGGGACGGGCAGTACCTCTGGCTGGTGGCCGATCCGGTGGGTCCGGCCTGGCGGGCTCTGTTCCAGATCGATGTCCGCGGCCAGGGCACCCCGGCCATCGTGGTGAACACCGCGCCGGTTCAGTTCGGCCTCACCACGCTGGGGGATACCACCATCGTGCCCTTCAACATTGCCAACATCGGCACGGATACGCTGCGGGTTACCGATGTGCAGTTCGATACGTCAGCCTTTTTTCTTCAGAACCCGAGTTTCCCGATCAAAGTGCCGCCTAATCAGGCCCGGACCATTAACCTGTCTTTTGCGCCCACCCTCTATGGGACGGTGGAGGGCACCATGACCATTTTCAGCAACGATGTGGACGATCCACAGGTTCAGGTGCCCCTCCGGGGCAAGGGGTTGTATCCCGACCCGCGCATCGGCCTGACCGCCTCCCAGCACGATTTCGGCGACATCTGGGTCCCCGCCGATGGGTTGACCAGCTGGTGGTTGGGCGTGTTCAATAAAGGCATGCAAACCCTGGAACTGCAGGACTTTTTCTTGACCAATCCGGCCTTCTCTGTTCAGGTTCCCGCCCTGCCCTTCAGCCTGGCGCCCGACGAAACGCTGATGGTACGAGTCTGGTTTTCCGCCCAGCAACCTATTGTCTATCAGGACACGTTGCGCATTTTCTCCAACGATTCAACTATGCCCATGGCCCCGGTGGTGCTGACAGGCAGGGGCATGGCCGGACCTTTTGGCGCCGGATTTCAGTTCTGGCAGTTCCTGGTGCCGGACAATCCGGTAGCCAGCGGCCTGGACAAGCGGGTGGAAGGCCTGAAGGTGATCGGCGACCTGAATCTGGATAGCCAGGCCGATGTGGTGCTGGCCAGCGAGGAATATCTCATCATCGCCCTCAACGGCAGCAGTGCCGGGACGGCCGATACCCTGTGGCGCTTCAACACCTGCCCTTCCACCAACAACTGCGGTTCCATCAGCCTCAACGGGCTGTTCAGTGCTCAGAAGGCTCTGCAGGTCACGCAGGATCTGGATGGCGACGGCTTTATGGACGTGGTGGCCGCAACCGATGGAGGCAACGAGCATGTGTACGTGTTGAGCGGACGGACCGGATCGGTGATCTGGCAGTTCGGGGACGACAACGATCCGTTTCTGGGAGGGTTCGGGGCGGTGGATGCCCGGCGGGACTTCAACGGCGACGGGGTGCCGGATGTGCTGGCCGTGGCCAGCAGTAATTCGCAGGGACTGGGGCACCGTTCGGCCTATCTGTTTAATGGCACCAACGGCAATTTGCTGTGGCAATATCCGGTGCCCGAACCTGGGCAGGTCTCCGGTTATGCCATCATTTCGCTGGATGATGTGACCGGGGACGGGGTGCCGGATGCGGTGGCCGGGTTCGGCGGTGACGGCGTTGTGCAATATGCCGTGGCTCTGAATGGCGCCACCGGCCAGATGCTGTGGAAGTTTGCCACCGGGGTGCCCAACGGCGCCAAGGAATTGCTGGAACTACCGGTACCGGGAGAAACGCCGGACGTGATTGTGGCCGACTTCTTCGGCGATCTGTACCGGCTGGATGGGCAGACCGGTAATCAGCTCTGGCACTACGATGTGCTGGGCATCGTGATCGAACTGGCATTGCTCCCGGACATCAACGGCGACGGGCTGGCGGAAGTGCTGGTGGCCAATTTTGCCGCATCCTCCCGGATTTTCTGTCTCTCCGGTGCCGACGGCCAGGTACTGTGGACCATGCCCACGGTGGACTGGCGCAGTTACAGCGTGCGGCCGGTGCCCGATCTGAATGGGGACGGTGTGGCCGATGTGCTGGCCGGTGACCAGGCCGGCTTTTTGTACGTGTTCTCCGGAACAGGCGATTCGCTGATTTATCAGCAGCAGTTTCCCGGAACCCGGGTGTATACGGTTAACTGGCTGCCCTCGCTGGACGGCAATGCCAGCGCCGAGATCCTGGTGGGCCTGGACGACGGCCATGTGTTTGCCCTTTCCGGCGGCAGCGGACCGGTGGGCGTGCAGGAGGACGCGCAGCCGGTGCCGGCCCGCTTTGCGCTGGAGCAGAATTACCCCAATCCATTCAATCCGGCAACCACCATTGCCTTTTCGCTGCCGGCCGGTGCAGTTGTGCGCCTGACCATCTACAATAGCCTTGGGCAGGTGGTGGCCCGGCCACTGGACGGGGTCAGGCTGCCGGCCGGGCGGCATCAGATACGCTGGGAGGCGGGTTCTCTGCCCTCCGGCGTGTATTTCTACCGCCTGGAAGCGGGCGGTTTCAGCCAGGTTCGTAAGATGCTCTACCTGCGCTGAACCGAAAGCCCGGGGAGGCTGGCAACAAACCTGCTCTGGGGGACATCCAGCAGGGCTGGCGATGTCCCCGGCAAGGCCTTAATTTCCTGAGTGCCCGGTGGATCAGGCCCTCCCCGGGCGCAAGGGGGATCAACACGCACGGCAAGGGGAAAGGGATGACGGCAAGTTCTCTGGATTGGAAGCGCCATCCGGTGGTAAGCGAACTGCTGGCTCTGGCACCGGAGATGCCCCTGGACGCCGGCCGGCCGGTAGCAGCCGTTGAGGCGCGGCTGTCCGCCCTGGCGGCCGAGGATCTGTTTGCCCCACAGCCGGTCTCCGATCCAGCCATGGCCCGGTGCTGCCTGGCCGGCCTCTGGCTGCGCTTTAATTTTCTGGACCAGTCCCACCGCATCAGTCAGGGTATTCCGACTCCAAGTGGCAGCTACTGGCACGGCATGCTGCACCGCAGGGAAGGCGACTACTGGAACAGCAAATACTGGATGCGCAGGGTGGGGACTCACCCTGTGTTTCAACCGCTCACTCTGGAGGCTCGGCAGCTTTGCGAAACCCTGGGTAGCGATCCCCACAGCGAGTATCTGCGCCGCCAGACCCGCTGGGATCCATTTAAATTCGTCGACCTGGTAGCATCCTGTGTTTCAGGAACGTGTCAGTCCGTCTCTCTGGTGCAGCAAATTCAGGCCCGTGAGTGGGAACTGCTGTTCGATTACTGCTACCGGCACGCCTACCGACGCTGAACTCTGTGTGAACACCATCGTTTAAACAATCGGTCGTATCGGAACTGCTGCCGCGACACCTTCCCCCTCTCTGCGGGTAGCGACCGGACCTGTGGCGCGCTGCTTTTCAAGGAAACGGCAACCTCTCAGACACTGCAGAGG
>RFHE01000092.1 GCA_003696445.1 Calditrichota bacterium
AAATTCATGTGTGCCCTGCCTGCCGGGCTGGGTCGGGTGGCCTGCCTGGGCGACCACGACGTGTGGTCCGGGCCGCAGCCCATTCAAAACGGCCTGCGAGATTGCGGCTGGCAATTTCTGGACAACCAGCATCATCTGTTCCCCTACCGCGGCGGGCGCATTCTGGTTACCGGGCTGACCCATGTGTACAGCCGTCGCCTCTCGAGCCAGGAGGTGGACGCGCTGCTGGCCAAGGCCCCGGAAGCCGAACTGAAAGTTCTGCTGGTTCATCAGCCTTCCCCGCACATTCTCCAGGCCGCCGCGCGGTATGGCTACCATCTGGTCCTGGCCGGCCACACCCACGGCGGGCAGGTGCTGTTTCATCCCTTCGGCAAAACGGTGGCCCTTTCCCTGGTGGAGAACCACTTCTTCCGCGGCAGGAAAACCATCGGGACCACCACCGCCGTGATTACCAACGGGGTGGGGCTGACCTTTGTGCCACTGCGCTACGGCGCTCGGGCCGAAGTAACCGAAATCACCCTCTCATCCAGGTAAATTGAGGAGGAGCCATGGCCAATCCGCTGCTCTACTTAAGCTGGGATGAATATTTCATGGGCATCGCCGTGTTCACCGCGCTGCGCTCCAAGGACCCCAGTAGCAAGGTGGGGGCGGTCATCGTCAATTCGGACCATCACATCGTGGGTACCGGCTACAACGGGTTCGTGGCCGGCGCCCGGGAAGACCTGTTCAGCTGGGAGCGGGAAGGCGACTGGTTGAACACCAAATATCCCTACGTCGTCCATGCCGAGGCCAATGCCATCCTCAACGCCACCACCAGCAACTTGAAAGGATGCCGCATTTACACTACCCTGTTCCCCTGTAACGAATGCGCCAAAAAAATCGCTCAGAAAAAAATCGCCGAAGTAATTTACCTGTCGGACAAATACCGGGAAGAGGATTTCCATCGGGCCAGCCTGCTGATTTTTGAGGCCACCGGCATCCGGACCCGAAAACTGGCCATGCCCCCGCTCACCGAAGTGCTGGAACGGTTTCGTGCGTTTATTCCCGGGCTGGAGTAACTGCGGCCGGCCCGCGCTTCGATGGCCGGGAGCTGAGTCCGCTTTCCCCGCCGTTTATCGGAACCGCGCGGTAAAACAGGTGCTTTATTCGGTTTTTTGAACTGCCTGCGGAATTGGTTAAATTGCCCGGCCTGAACAGGCAACCAAACGGGGAAAAAGGTTGTGCCGGCCGTCCGGTTTTCCCCTGAGTGAGATCGGCAAAGGTTAAACGGTATCCGTGAAAAAAACAGAACATCCCGACACGCGCAATCTCACCAGCTGGGTGGAAATTTCCGAGAGCGCCTACGCCAGCAACCTGCAGTTTTTCCGGCGACTGGTCGGCCCGCAAGTGGAACTGAGCGTGGTGGTCAAGTCCAACGCCTACGGTCACGGCTGGTTGCCCATCAGCCGGCTGGCGGTCAAATACGGGGCAAACTCCTTCTGTGTTCACTCTCTGGACGAGGCGCTGCAACTGCGCCAGGCCGGCTTCGGCCAGGATGTACTCATCATGGGCTATGTGCCCCTGGGCCGGCTGGAAGAGGTGGTGGCCCACAATTTTCGCCTGGTGCTCTACAATCGGGAAACCCTGGAGGCCTTAATTATCGCCGCCAACCGGCTGAAGAAAACCGTCCGCGTGCATCTGAAGCTGGAAACCGGCACCTATCGCCAGGGGATTGATGAGAGAGCATTGCCCTGGTTTCTGGAAGCCTTGAGCCAACCAGGACCGGTGCAACTGGAAGGGGTGTACACCCACTTTGCCAACATCGAGGATACGACCAACCACGACTACGCCTTTCGGCAGCTGGAAAAATTTCGGGCCATGAGCCAGCAGGTGCGCAGGCGTGGCTTTCCGGAGGTTCGCCAGCACGCTGCCTGCTCGGCCGCCATTTTGCTGTTCCAGGAAACCCACTTTCAGATGGTTCGGCTGGGCATCAGCCAGTACGGCCTGTGGCCTTCCCGGGAGACCTTTGTTTCCTACAAAATCAAGCACACCGAAAACGGCGAGGACGTACTCCGGCCGGTGCTGAGCTGGAAAACCCGCGTGGCGCAATTGAAATGGGTGCCGGCAGAACAGTGCATCGGCTATGGGTGTACCTACCAGACCACCCGGGACACCCGCCTGGCCATTCTGCCGGTGGGCTATGCCGATGGCTACGACCGCCGGCTCTCCAATCAGAGCTACGTGCTGATTCGTGGAAAACGAGCCCCGGTCAGGGGCCGGGTCTGCATGAACATCCTCATGGTGGATGTAACCGATATCCCCGATGTGCAGCTGGAAGACCCGGTGGTGCTGATCGGCAGCCAGGGCAGCGAAACCATTACGGCCGATTTCCTGGCCGGATTAATCGGGACCATCAATTACGAGGTGGTGACCCGGATTAACTGGAACATTCCCCGGCTGGTGGTTCCCTGAACCGCGAACCGGCGGAGAGAAATCACCAACAACCAGAGGACTTCTCATGGGCAGTAAATTGGGCCGTTTTTTTTGCTGGATGGGTTTGTTGGTCGGGTTGTTGCCGGCCTTTCTGTCCGCTCAAGGCGGTTACCAGGAGGTTTACCAGGTGGAGCAGGGACGCGTCCGCATTACTCAGAAAATGCCGGTTCTGTTCCGGACCTATCCGGTGTACCGGGGTGCGAATCTTTACCGCGTGTACCTGCTGGTGGAAGTGCAGAACGATTTTCTTCAATTTATTTTAAAGGAAGGGCGGTTCGAAGCGGACATGGAACTGGAAGCGGTGATCACAGGCCGGGGCAACAACTTTCGGGAGTCACGGATCTGGCGCAGCACGGCCATCGCCCGGCGTTACGAGGACACCAATCGCCGGGACCTGTTCCACCTGACCGTGGATTCGGTGGATCTGAAACCGGGCAAATATCAGATCCTGCTGAAATACAGCGATCGAAATGCGCGCCGGCGCATGAACCGAAAAATCAGAATCGCCCTTCTGCCCCTTAAAGGCAGCTTCCAATCGCCACCGCTGTTTTTGTATCCGAAAACGGATTCCCTGAACGGGAATTTTCCCTGGGTTGCGCACAAGCCTTCCGCTCTCCGCGAGTACTGGGATTTTAATCAGGATCTGTGGCTCTTTCTGGTGCAAGGGGGGAGCGAAGCTGCTGCGCCGGTTCCGGTAACAGTGCGTGTTGTACAGGAAAACGAGCAAACAGTTCTGCAGACGCAGGATACGTTGCAGGCGCTGGCCGGGCAGCCCCGCCTGCAGGGGGTGGAATTACCCCTGGCCGCCAGCCGGCTGGATGAGGGTCTCTACCAGCTCCAGGTGGATTACCTCAACGGCCAGGACACGGTGCAAATCAGACAGGCGCTCAACATCGTCTGGTTTACCAAACCCAGAAGCCTGTGGGATTTTAACACCGCCTTCCGCGCCACCCGCTATCTGATGAGCGAAGAGGAGTACAAAGCCTTTTCCCGGGGCGGGACCGATGAAAAAAGAGAACGGTTCAAAGCCTTCTGGAAACAGCGCGATCCGACTCCGGAGACGCCGTTCAACGAGCTCATGGCTGAATATTACACCCGTGTGGATTCGGCCAACGCCCGATTCAGCCAGCGCCGCCTTCCCGGCTGGAAAACAGACCCCGGCCGCATCTTCATCCTTTACGGGCCGCCGGACAAAGTAGAGGACCGCAGCCTGGACCCCATCGATTTCCCCTACCTGCGCTGGTTTTACCACCTGGAGGGCAAGGAACTGGTCTTCACCTTTCGGGCGGTGGAAGGCCGCCGGGAGTACCGGCTGGAGGATGTGGAAGAGAAACCCCTGCAATGAGCGAGGCAAAGGTACCCATTGGTGTAGTGGGCGTGGGGCATCTGGGCTACCACCATGTGGCCCAATTGCTACAGGTGCCCTGTGCCCGGCTGGTCGGTTTTTATGACATCGATCGGTCCCGGGCGGCCCAGGTCTCGCGGGAATTTTCGGTCCCTGCGTTTCCCTCGTTTCAGGCGCTCCTCAAAGCCTGCCAGGCGGTCAGCATTGTGACCCCGACCAGCACCCATTTTCAACTGGCCCGGGCGGCCCTTGAAGGCGGGTGCCACGTGTTTGTGGAAAAGCCCATCACCAGCACGGTGGAGCAGGCCGACCGGCTCATTGAACTGGCCCGCCAATCCGGGCTGAAATTGCAGGTGGGCCACATCGAGCGGTTCAATCCCGCCATCATGGCCCTGGAGGGTTTGCCGATTAACCCCCTGTTTGTGGAATCCCACCGGCTGGGCAGCTTTACCCATCGCGGCACCGATGTGGCCGTGGTGCTGGACCTGATGATCCACGACATCGATCTCATTCTCAGCTTTGTCAAGAGCCCGGTGCGCGAGGTGCACGCCAGCGGCATCTCTATTCTTTCCGCCACCGAGGATATTGCCAACTGCCGGCTGCTGTTCGAGAACGGATGTGTGGCCAATGTTACCGCCAGCCGCATCTCCACCCGAAAGATGCGAAAAATGCGCTTTTTTCAACCCAGCATGTACATTTCGGTGGATTTTTTGAAAGGCCAATCGGAAGTGTATTTTCTGGAAAGGCCCGGACAGGAAACCCCTGTGCTGGCGGAAACCCTGCAGGTAAAATCCATGCCCTGGGGCGAGTCCGCCTCCCGCTTACAGTATGCCCGGGTAGGCCAGGCCCGGATTAACCCCCTCCGGCACGAACTCACCCGGTTCTGCCAGGCCATTTTGAACCGGGAAGAACCACCCATTACCGGAGAAGAGGCCCGCAGGGCACTTGAAGTGGCCGATCGCATCTTAAAACAAATGCAGGAACACGCCCGGTTTGTCCGCCGCCACTGGCGGTTTTAGACCAAGCCGATTCGCCTGCCTTCCCTCCGAGCAACCAGCGGTGGGCAGGCACCGTTTCCATCGCTGAAACGAGGATAACCGGCAACAATCCGCTAATCAAATTTTAGCAGACGGTTGCCCCGGTGGGTTCCGCAGGCAGGGAGCTCCCGGGCCGCATTCCAGGCGAACCCTTGGCCGAATGGCCTGCCTCTCTTCCTTCGGCGTACCTTCGGCAGCAGGCCGGCCACCCTCCTCCGCTTAATCCAGCAAAGAATACCGGTTTTGGATGAGCAGAACAGCAACAGTGCCGTCGAACATTTTGCCGCGCATCCCCGCCAGAAGCCCACGACACTGGTACTGAATTTCGTATTAAAGCTGCTGGAAACCCACAGGGTGTGCCACCGTAAGTTCCGTCCCATAACTACAAGTAATTGGTTTTTGTGGCAAAATTGAAAACAATGGAGGATCGATGAAAATTAAACTCCTTTATTTTTTGGTGGTCGTAAATCTCCTGCTAACGGCTTTTTTGATTTTTAAACATTTCGACTCGGACGGCAATCTGGAGAATAAGATTTTAAAAGTAAGAGGTCTAGTGGTCGTCGATTCCGCGGGTGTGGAACGCGTGATTATCGCTGCCCCCCTGCCCGACCCTATTCAATTTGGTAAACGAGTACCAAGAGACCGAAACGGTTCAACCGTTTCAGGCATTCTGCTTTATGATGCGGAAGGCAACGAACGAAGCGGCTATGTGACCAGCGACATTTACCCAAACGTCTTTTTTACCCTGGATGCATTGGGTGCGCAGAAGCTCCTCTTTTTGGCCGAACCTCAGGGAGCGACGTCGTTGTTCATCTGGGCGAACGATTCAAACCGGTTTGAACTCACCACCTCCGACGACGCTACCAACTTCAAAGTGCTCTCACAGGGGAAATACCTGATTGGAGGAAAATGAAATGAAAAAACTGTGTTTTCTTTTAATGTGTTTTGCCTTGATTTATGGGTGCCAAAAGGAAGAACAGCGCCTGGAAAAGATTAATCCTGTTGCCTACAGTGATGTGGAATTTATTGGTCGCCGGGATACAGTTATTACTGCCACCGTTGGGGGCCGCATTTTTGTTGAAACAAATGGAAACAATCAGAAGCGATTGTTAACAAAGGTGAACGATGAAATTTATGGTCTGAGCTTTTCACGGTCCCGAAATTACATCTTTGCAGCAACCCTTCGATCGGGCATCCTTGTGATTGACAGATCCAAGGGCCGGGTGATTAAACGATTGCCCATCCCGAAAAGTTGGTGCCTTGCGCTGGATTTGAGTTCTGACGAAAGGATTCTGGCGGCAGGAAGTGTTGACGGCATGGTTTATTTTTGGAACATAAATCAAAATTTTAAACAGAGTGAAATCCCCACACACACTCTGCCGTACACCATAAAATTTTACAACAACGATCAAAATCTGATGGTGGCCGGAAACGGCGTCTTGTTCTGGAATTTGTCGCAAAAAAAATTGATTAAAACGTTGGGCCTTTCTGTAATGGATGCCGATGTAAATTGGCAGAAAAAAATGATGGTGGGCTGTTCTGTGAACAAAATGGCTTATTTGCTGGACTTAAACCATTTTTCCGTCATTCGCAGATTAAAACATCCGGATTTTCCCTTAAAGGTACAGGACAAACTCGCAAACATTCCAATTCACCTCCCGATAACCTCCTGCCGAATGGTAAAAAATAGAGTTGTGACGGCCGGAGCTGACCACTCTGTAAGGCTCTGGGATTCTGGCACAGGCAAGTTACTTCACACCTACACGGGACATACGGCCACGGTTTCCAGCATCGCCGTCTCCCCCGATCAGAAACAGATTGCCTCGGTGAGTCTGAAAGGTGAACTGAGATTCTGGGATTTAGAGTAATTCAGCATGGTTACAGCATGGCTTCCCAAGAAGATTTTCGAAGAACCCGCCTGGAAGGGAAATTGA
>RFHE01000005.1 GCA_003696445.1 Calditrichota bacterium
CATCCGCGGCAAAAAGTGCGTTTTAAAACCAACCGCAGATGGGCGCGGAAATGCGCTGAAAAATCGCTTCATGCAAGACCCGTCATTTATACTAGCCCTTGGCCATTTCTCCATCACCAACTTCGTAGAAGTTGCATTATTGTAGCAAAGCAAATTACCTTCCCCACATTGCCACATCCCTTTAGGGGATGAATAAACGGGCATTGTGGAATGATTCATCCTCTACGAGGATGTTTTCTTATTGGGGCGTTTCCCAGAGCTACAATAATGAAGCATCTACGATGCTTAAGAAATCCGTCTCAATCCGCGTACATCCGCGGCGAAAACATTTTAAAACCAACCGCGTATTTTCGCGGAAAAGTAACGCAAGCTTTAGCTTGCCGAGGTGGTTTTCAATAAACACTTTTTGGTGGTTATTCTGAAAAGATGTCCCTCCAAAAGACGTTGTCTTTTCGTGCCCTTTTCGATTGAAGCGCGTCCCGCCCGCGTGGGACGAGCGGCATGGAGAACCCTCCGGAGATGTCTCGACTCGCCCCGCTGGCGCGGGGCGCGCTCGACATGACATCACCTGGCCATGTTTTCCTTCTCAAATCCTTGTCTATCCACGTTGATACGCGGCTAAAACATTCTAAAACCAGCCGCGGATTTTCGCGGATGTGCTGGGTCCACTACAGGACGTACCCAAGTGCTTTGCCAGGCATCAACACCCTAAACCCATGTCTTCCCGAGCGCAGCGCCGACCACCGGGAGGCGCGCAGTCGAGGGATCTCTTTTTCCTGGAATGCTGCCGTGCGGTCCGGTAGCCGCAGGCTTCATCCCTGCGTGCTGTTGGCTCTGTATCCCAATTCCCCGTTCGGGGACGATCGAAATAGCGAAATCTCAGGAGAGATGTCTCGACTCCCCCGCTAAAGCGGGGTCGCTCGACATGACATTTCCTGGCGAGTGCCTCCTTTCCAAAATCCGTGTCCATCCGCGTTGCTCCGCGGCGAATTCTTCCTTAAAAACAACCGCACATTGAACCTCATCCGCGAGGAAGGCAATTATCCGGTCGTTGCGCCATTGGGTGCACCTCGCACCGCCGCCGGCTATGCCTACAATTCGATCTCAGGCAAATTTTGCCAGCGGGGCTCACCAGGCACATGGAAGTTTCGCGTGCCCACAAAATGCCACCCGTGATGAAAGTTTAATTTGAACTTTCCACCACCAAACCTTGCGGCCAGGAACACGGGAGGATCATTCAAAAGGGCAGTAGCCGCCGGCACCGGATAGCGAGCCAGCCCTTTAAAGCGCACCGTATTCTGCCACGGTTCCTGCACCAGCACGGTGACCGTGGAGTGACGCAGGATTTCCAGAAATTGGGAAAATTGTTTTTCCTCATCTAATGCGCTGCCCCTGGGTGCCTCGCCGATTTTCTCAATGTACTCGCGATAAATTTCCCACACCCAGTCCACGCGGCCCCCTTTCGTGTTGTCTGTTTCTCCGGGAGTTTAAACCGTGGCCTGCAATATCGCAACTTCTGCTTTTTGTGCTGCCCGTCCCCGGCATGCCAACAGATCCATCGACCGGAAAAACGAATCCGAATTGTTTCTTGTCATTGAAGGAAAAAACCAACACAAATTTGCTCTTGACAATCATTTGTTTTTGAGATAAACTTTTGGAGACAAATTTAGAACCAGGACAAAAACCATCATGATTCCTGGGATTTTTAGCATCACACACACAGCAGTTGCGCCCTCCAGCAGACAATCGTCTGAACATCCTGTACTGAAATCTGAACCTCTACCTGCGTCTATTCGGCATTTAACCGATCCGATATCCGTCTTTTGCTCCTGAAGCGCTGACAGTGGCTATTCCCGCGGGTTGTGTTTCGTAGCGACTTGAATAGTAAGAACTTCTAACTTTAAACCTGGGCGAGGTCAGGCCAAGGCCTGAAACGGATCATTAAAACTGGAGGGTTTTTAGGCATGAGGCGTACTGGCGAACTAATCGGAATCACGCTCGTTACCATTTTACTGGGTTGTGGGGGAGGGGGCAATCAGCAGCAAGCGGCCAAGGAGCAACCGGCCGGTGAAGGGTCCCAGCAACAAACCCAGATGCAGGCGACAGCACCAGCCGGAAGTGCTTCCATCAGTGGAACGGTCAAGTTTGTTGGTACGCCGCCTCGTCGCCGGCCATTGCGTCTGGATCGCGAATGCGCTGTGCTCCACGAGGAGAAAGTGTATTCCCAGGATGCGGTGGTCAACGAAGACGGCGCGCTGAAATGGGTGTTTGTTTACATCAAAGAAGGCATTTCGCAGAACTTTCCGCCTCCATCCGAACCGGTGGTGTTCGACCAGCGGGGATGCATGTACGATCCCCACGTGTTCGGCATCCAGGTCGGGCAGACCCTCAAAATTCTGAACAGCGATCCCCTTCTCCACAATATCCACGCTTTACCGAAATTAAACCGCCCCTTCAATTTTGGCATGCCCAATAAAGGGGATGTCCGGGAGCGAAAATTCACCAAGCCGGAAGTCATGGTTCGCATCAAGTGTGATGTTCACCCCTGGATGAGCGCCTACTGTGGCGTGCTGCCCCATCCCTATTTCAGCGTGACCGGCGATGATGGGCGTTTTTCCATTCAAAATTTGCCGGCCGGCCAATATGTGGTGGAAGCCTGGCACGAAAAGTTTGGTACCCAAACCGCCACGGTTACTGTGGGCGATGGTGAGAGTAAAACGGTCGATTTTACGTTTGGTCAGGCCGCCAGTGAATAAGTCTTACGTTTCCTGAACAATTAAACTTGAATCCATGCCGGAGGACCCAACCATGGCAGAACGGCGGGAAACCCTGCAAGAAAAAGTCAAGATTCAGGAACCGCTGGAAGCGCATCACGATTTGCCTTTCTGGCGGAAGTACATTTTTTCCACCGACCATAAGGTGATCGGCCTGCAGTATGCTTTCACTGCCATGTTTTTTCTGCTCTTTGGTTTCACACTGATGCTTTTAATGCGCTGGCAGCTGGCCTTTCCGGGCAAACCCATTCCTTTAATTGGGGGGCTACTGGGCGAGACCCGCGCGCCCAACGGCGTGATGTTGCCCGAGTTTTACAACCAGCTGGGGGCCATGCATGGAACCATCATGGTCTTTCTGGGCGTCGTGCCGCTGGCTGTGGGTGCCTTTGGGAATTACGTGATTCCCCTGCAGATTGGCGCGCCGGACATGGCCTTCCCCAAAATCAACATGGCCAGCTACTGGGCCTACTTTGTGGGCGGGGTGGTCATGCTGAGCAGTTTTTTCCTTCCCGGAGGGGCCGCCAAGGCCGGCTGGACCTCCTATCCGCCGCTGGCCGACATCGAAACCGTTGGACAGACGTTCTGGCTGATCGGAATGGTTTTTCTGATCACTTCTTCTCTGCTGGGCTCGATTAACTTTATTACCACCATCATTCAGCTGCGCACCGAAGGACTCAGCTTCATGCGGTTGCCCTTTTTCGTCTGGGCCCAGTTTGTCACCTCCTTTTTGCTTCTGCTGGCCTTTCCACCCCTGGAAGCGGCAGCCATTCTGCAACTGATGGATCGCCTGGCCGGTACCAGCTTTTTCCTGCCCAGCGGTCTGATGGTCAGCGGACAGGTGCTGCCGGCCAGCGGCGGCGGCAATCCCCTGCTCTGGCAACACCTGTTCTGGTTCCTGGCCCATCCGGAAGTTTACGTCCTCATTCTGCCAGCCATGGGCATTGTGGCTGAAATCATTGCCAATAACACCCGCAAACCCCTCTGGGGCTACAAAACCATGGTCTATGCGGTGCTGTTTCTGGGTTTCATGTCGTTCATCGTCTGGGCACACCACATGTTCCTCACCGGCATGGGACCGGTCATCAGCGCTTTTTTTCAAACCACAACCATGATCATCTCCATTCCTTCGGTCATTATTCTTACCTCGCTGTTGCTCTCGTTGTGGGGAGCGTCCATTCGATTCAACACGCCCATGCTGTTTGCCCTGGCTTTCCTCCCCATGTTCGGCATTGGGGGATTGACCGGGCTGCCTCTGGGCCTGGCAACACCGGACATTCACCTGCACGACACCTATTACGTCATCGGCCACTTCCACTATGTAGTGGCACCCGGGACGCTAATGGCGCTGTTTGCCGGAGTTTACTACTGGTTTCCTAAAATTACCGGCCGAAAAATGAACGACACCCTGGGGAAA
>RFHE01000093.1 GCA_003696445.1 Calditrichota bacterium
ATTCGCAAATTCAAAATTAAATCAGGGAGCCGGGGAGGGTTTTGCAGGTTGAGCAGGGTAGTTTTTTTTTGTATTATTGTGAAGAAAAAAGCGGATGCTCTAAGGATGACAGAACAGCAGCGTCGGGAAGTAGAAGAAATCCTGAACGGGAGTTTTCAACCGGATTTGTTGGCCCAGCTGGGCGGGCGGCTGGTTTATCATGCCCCTGTCGAGGCGGTGGATGAACAGGAACTGGAGACCATTTTTGCTCGCCTCCTGGCGCGGGGCTACTTTCCCCGCTTGGAGAAAAGCGATGGTCAGGTGCGCCTTTACGTGCTGCCGGATTTGCAGGAGCGCAAAAAAAGCCGACTGTGGTTGCATGGCCTGCTTTTCTTGGTTACCGTCTGGACCACCATGGCCACCGGCGCCATGCTGTTGGGAAAGGACTGGACCCGTTTTTTTACCCATTTTTCTGATCTGCTAGTCGGCTGGAAATACAGCTTTGCTGTGCTGACCATCCTTTCCACGCACGAATTCGGACATTATTTTGCTGCCCGCTGGCATCGGGTCCGGGTGACGCTGCCATTTTACCTGCCCCTGTTTTTGCCCGTGTTTAATCTGGGGACGATGGGGGCTTTCATTAAAATTCGTTCGCCCATTCCCAATCGTCGCGCCCTGCTGGATATCGGCGTCAGCGGGCCCCTGGCCGGCTTTGTCATGAGCCTGCTGTTCCTGATCTACGGGTACGCCACCCTTCCGGACATGGCCGGCATCATTGCTTATGTGGAAAAAATCCATCCCTGGCATCCCCAGGGCGCCACGGTGAACCTGGTATTGGGGAAAAGCCTTCTTTTCGCTTTCTTTAACGATGTAATCGGCGGTGGTCGCCTGCCGATGAACGAGCTGTACCATTTTCCCTTTATTTTTGCTGGTTGGGTGGGACTGCTGGTTACCGCCATTAATCTGATTCCCATCGGTCAGCTCGATGGGGGGCACATCCTCTACGCGCTGCTCGGGCAAAGGGCACGGGTGGTCGGCGTGCTGGCCTTTCTGGGACTGGTCGCCCTCAATTTCTACCTTGTCCTAGAATTGTTTTCCTTCATCTGGGTGGTGTGGCTGTTGTTGATTTTGTTTTTAATCCGCTTTCAGCATCCGCCCACGCTCAACGATTATGTGCCGTTGGACCATACCCGGCGCGTGCTGGGTTGGACCTGTCTGGCGATTTTTGTGCTCTGTTTTAGTCCCTTACCCGTTTACATTCAGCCTTGAGGGCAGGAGGAAGTCAATTTGGTCTGGTATGTCTCTGGCGCATTCGGCGTCCTGGTGTTTGTATTTTTTGTTCTGATCTGGTTGCGCAAGCTTCAGTACGATGCCGTGCACCAGAATTTTCTGGACTTGGTGGATGAATTTGGCGGGGAAGTATTGCGCGGGGGGTTTGCCGTGCGCCCCCGTTACCGCGGCAGCTACCAGGGTAGGGCGGTCAGCATTTCCATTTACTCAGAAAAAAAAGAAAAGGGGCGCGCCTACTACATTACCGTCCTCATGCAGCTTAAAGCACCGGCCACCTTTACCATTCTTTCCCGCCAGTGGATCGGCGAGAAGCCGGTTCAGAATAAAGAGCAGCGCCATTTAAAAGAGCTGGTCGGTGGGGCTTATTTGCTGGAAGTAAGCGAAAAAGAAAGCTTTGGCCGACTCAATATCCCTCAGCTGGAACATTTAATCGGCAAGCTGGAACCGTTTGCTTACATTTTGGTGGCTAAAAGCCGGTTGATTCTGGAACGGGTTTCCTCCAAGCTCATCGACGACACGAAAATCGAAGTTTTGAAACCATTGCTGGAGGCCATGCATCAGTTCTGCCTGGTTGTGGAAAGTTAAATTGGAGGGTTCCTTGAACGAGGAAGAGAAATTGGGACCGGAAGAGCGGAAGTTGAACGACACAGAGCGGCCACGGTTTAAATCCGGCTACGTAGCCATCATAGGTCGGCCCAATGTGGGCAAATCCACCCTCTTAAATCAATTACTTAAGTTCAAGCTCTCCATCATCTCCCCCCGTCCCCAGACCACCCGCAAACGGGTGCTGGGGATCCTGAACGGGGAGGGCTATCAGGTCATCTTCCTGGACACCCCGGGCATGATCGAACCCCGGTACGATCTGCAACGGGTGATGATGAAGTACGTGCGCCAGGCGGTGGCCGATGCCGATGTGGTAGTATATCTGGTGGATGCCACCTGGAAAGTACACAATCCGGAAGGGGTGGCCCGAGAGCTGGAGGGCATGGACAAACCGGTGATTCTGGCCATTAACAAAATCGATCAAGTTCGCAAGGACACGCTGCTGCCGCTCATCGAAACCTACAGCCAGGCCTATCCCTTCCAGGCCATCGTGCCCATTTCCGCGCTGAAGGACGATGGTCTGGACCGACTGCTGAAGGAGATTATCGATCGCCTGCCCGAGGGGCATCCCTACTATCCCACCGATTACATCACCGATCAGGAAGAACGTTTTTTCGTGGCCGAGATTATCCGGGAGAAGATCTTTCATCTGTACGGGGAAGAGATCCCCTATTCCACTCATGTGGAAATCGAGGAGTTCAAAGAGAGACCCGGGAAAAAAGACTACATCCGGGCGGTAATTTATGTAGAAAAGCCTTCTCAGAAAGGGATCCTGATCGGAAAAGGCGGGCAGGCGTTGAAGCGCGTTGGTGAACTGGCCCGGGAAGAAATTGAAGTTTTCCTGGGCAGGCCGGTTTTTCTAGAGCTGTTTGTAAAAGTGATGGAGGATTGGCGCAAAAATCAGGCCCGGTTACGCTGGCTGGGGTATCGTTGATCATGGAACGAGACGGCACCATTCTGCTTCTGTTCGACATCGATGGCACGCTGACCACCTCCGAGGGCAGGGCGGGCCAGTTGATGATCCGCGCGCTGGAAGAGTTGCTGGGCCAGAAGGTAACCTACACCCGGGACGATTTCAGTGGTTCTACGGACCGGCTGATTATCCGCAACCTACTGCGCCGGTCCGGTAAGCCGATTGAAGATGAGGATAGAGTGATCGATGCGGTGCTGGAGAGATATCTGGCTTACCTGCGGCAGGAATTTTTGCCGGGCGGTGTGGTCCGGGCGCTGCCGGGTGTGAAGTCTCTGCTGGAGGCGCTGGCCCGGGACGAGCGGTTTGCCCTGGGCCTGGTCACCGGTAATGTGCGGGAGGGAGCCTACACCAAGCTGCGGCCGGTGGGTCTGGCCGAATATTTCCCGGTCGGTGCCTTTGGCGATGATGCCATGGATCGCAACGCGCTGCCGCCGCTGGCCCTGGCCAGGGCTTCCCGCTACTACCACACGCCGTTTGATCCCCGGCGAACCTGGATCATCGGGGATAGTATCCGGGACATTGCCTGTGCCCGGGCCAACGGACTGCGTGC
>RFHE01000094.1 GCA_003696445.1 Calditrichota bacterium
ATTGAGGACGCACCCATCCCCCTGGCCATTGTGGCAACCGACATCCGAACTGGAGAAAAGGTTGTGTTTCGAGAGGGTGAGTTGGCGGTGGCGGTAATGGCAAGCTCGTGCGTTCCGGCCATTTACCGCCCAGTGGAGGTAGATGGGCGCTTGCTGGTGGACGGATTTTTGGTCGAAAACGTGCCCCTGTCCCCACTGGTGCAAGCAGGGCTGCAGGTGCGAGTGGCGGTGAACCTGGGTGCTGAGCAGGATTACCGTGAATTAGAAGATTTGTTCGATGTCATAATCAATGCCATGGAAATTGCCATCGATGCCAATACGATGAATGCCCTTCGCCTGGCCCAGGTGATTGTTGGGCCGCGGCTGGCCCGTTTCAGCCGCCGAGACCCGGCTCATGTGCCGGACATGTACCAGGAAGGCCGCCGGGCTGCCCGGGAAGTGTTGCCCCAACTGCTGGCCTTACTTCAACCACCACCGTCCGGCTTCTGGAAGAGCCTGTGGAAGAAATTGATAGGAGAGGGCGAGGCTAGGCGTGTGCAAAACAGGGTGAGGTAAAATGGAAGCCGCTTTAATTCTGGTTTTTCTGCTGGAATTTCTTCTTTAATAAAGAAGCCACCAGTGGCGGTACAAAATTGGACACGTCGCCCCCGAACAGAGCCACCTCCCGTACAATGGAAGAGTTCAGATAGGTGTAATGCTCATGCGGCATTAAAAAAACAGTAGCGATGCCTTCGGAGAGCTGGCGGTTGACCAGGGCCATCTGAAATTCGTATTCAAAATCGGAAACGGCTCGCAGGCCGCGGATAATGGCCACCGCCTTTTTGCTGCGGGCATAATCAACTATGAGCCCCTCAAAGGATTCCACCTCGATCCGGGAAGCGGCTTCCAGCTCATCCACGCACTGGCGGATCATGAATACCCGCTCATCCACCGAGAACAAGGGTTGCTTGGCCGGATTTCGAGCAACGGTGACGATGATGCGATCAAATAGGCGCGTGGCCCGATCGATGATATCCAGATGGCCGTACGTAATGGGGTCAAACGTTCCCGGGTAAATGGCCACTTTCATACCACGCCTTTCCTGCCAAAAAAGGTAATAATGCTCCGGTCGAAGCGTTTTTGGTACACCACCTCGTACAGGTTGGTTTCCCATTCAATATCGTGGGTTCGTTCGCTTTCCAGTACAAAAATCCCCAATTCGGTCAGGTTCTCCGGCAAAAACACCAGGGGCAGCAACTCGATGTAACGATTCCATTTAAAGGGGGGATCGGCAAAAATTAAATCGAAGGGTTCACGGTTTTGCCGCAGAAAGCCGAGTACGTCCTTGCGCCGAATGGAAATCCCTTCTACAACACCCAGGGTGGCGATGTTTTTCCTCAATACACGCAGCGAATTGACGTTTTTGTCCACAAAGGTCACCTCTTTGGCCCCGCGGCTTAATGCTTCCAGACCCAGGCTGCCCGAACCACAAAACAGGTCCAGTACCCGAGCATCGAGGACAAATTCATCCAGGACATCGAAAATAAATTCTTTGATTCGATCGGTTGTGGGACGGATGGAGTCGTCCCGGGAACTGACCAGTTGCCGACCTTTGTACTTGCCCGCGATAATTCGCATGATTCAGGAGACTTGTTTGGGAACGAAAAGGACCAGCGTTAACCGTGCCGTAACCTTGGCGTTTTCTCCATTGGAAAGATTGGTCGGGTAGAGGGATAATTTACCGATGCGCAGGGCGGCGTACCGTTGCGTTAATTCGCTAAGGAATTTTCGGATTTGTTCCGGGGTCCCTTTCATCTCCGAGTAGAAATAAATTTTCTGGAAGGAAGGTTTCTGGCTTTTAAAGCCGGATTTAAAGTACCGGATGGTTAGATGATGTTTTTTGCCCAATGTGCGGAAAACGTTGGGCAGGGCGCCAGGATCGATGACCGTTCCGGAAACGGTACCGGCCGGTTTAATTTTCTGCGGTGTGGTTACCGAAAAATCGGCCACCACTCTGGGTTGCCCTTCAATGGTTCGGCTTTCGATACTGACCACCCTGAAATCGAGATGGGGCAGCTTTGTTTTCAGTTCCATGCGCAGCCGGGCCAGGGCATCGCGATCCGGGGCCAGCACAACAAAGTAGGCATAGCCGGGGACTAGGGTAATCAAAGAGACTTTAATGCCTGGTGTGTTAACCCTTAGCAATTTATCCAGGGTAGAGAGGTAGAACTGGCTTTCGGCTACGTTCTGGGCCAGCAGGTTTTGCACCTGAACGTTTTGAGTGGGCGGCGGGTTGGTTTCGCCGGGCTGAGCCTTTCCGCCTGGCAAAGCAGACTGCTGTGCCACTTCCTCCTCGGGTAGGGGACCTTCTTCGGGTAGCAGAATCAAATAAAGTGAAAAAGCGATGAGCAAAACCCCCAGCACAATACCAACAATGAGGAAAAGACGGTTTTTAGAGAAAGTCTGTTCAAAAGCTTCCGGCTCAAAACTGGTTGGCCTGGATTGGGCGCGAGTGGTCGGTTTTGCCGGTTCTTCCGCTTGTTGGGCAGTAGGTGCTTCGGCAGGTGGTTCTAAAAATGAGGGGGGGTGCTGGACCTCTGGCTGGGTGGCTTCCTCGCCGGGTTGAAACATTAAATCTACTTCCTCAAAGGAGGTTTCTCCCTGGCTGCGTTGCCCGGAGGGAGAGGGAGCGCCTGCGCCTTCCTGCAGCTTATATCGTTCCTCTTCCGGAACTTCCAGGAAATTGATCTTCACCATGTTGCTTGCCCTCAGGAATCGATGTCCCCTGCGATAATCTGTGCGATGGGTTCGATGAACCGAAAAGCGGTTTCAGCGGAAAGATCCGGGTCATCGAAAACCAGTTGCCAGTTGCCAAGTTGACTCAAATCAAAAATTTGAATGGGAATGGTCGTCTGAGAGATTAACATGTCCTTCCATTCGGGACGAAAGTAGCTCCCAAAAACCAGGATGTGAGCAATGTTGTATTTGGGATGCACCAATGGTTCGGGGCGCTGAATGTCCTCGAGCATGGCATCGAAATTGGAAAGAATGGCTTCCTCTTCTAGACGCTCGATGCTTTCAATGTTGCGCGAATAAGGTCGGTAGAATACATCCAGGAACCCATTCTCGTCCACCAGTGTGAGCTCATAGCCGCGCTCGGTGAAATTGACCAGTAGGCTTTGGCCGGTCAGGTCTGGATAGGTTGCCCGATAGAGGGCGTCCAGAGCAAAACTGCTTAAACCGATGTGGTTCACCTGCCAGCCGGACTCCTCCACTACCCGTTGAAAAAACCGGTATAACTGTATGTTCAGGGCAATCGCCAGTTTCAAAAGGTAGCCGTTATTCTCCCGTTCGTATTGGGGCACATAAATCAAATATTCATCTTCCGGTAAGGTAAGCGTTTGTAGCATCTCCTGGCGCGGATAATCGGGCTGTAGTTGGCTGGGTAGGCTTTTGTCCACAACCACAGGGCGGACCAGGGCAAACTTTGGGCTCAACAAAAACAACCCCTGGCGCACCTGCAGGTCGTACTCTCGTGCCAGGGTGGTCAGATGATTGGCTACCTGAATGGCTGTGGCGCTCCGTTCCAGGTTCTCGGCATTGATCATAATTGGCAACAGGCTTTCCTCGGCCCGGCGAACGGTAAGCACACGGTTGTGCCGTTCGGCATACAGCCAGGTAACTTTGTTTTCCTGGAAACAAAAGCTGTGCACAATGTCCATAGGGACCTGTTACGGCGTTTTAATTTTAAAAAACCAGGTGTGATTCAGTTACTGCCCCACCCAGAGATTTTGATCCAGCCATTGGTCACAGCCGCGGCGGTTCTCTGGGTTCCAGGAACCGCTGCGGCTCACTCTAGGGTGTGCGCTGGGCTGGGGTCCATGACCGCTCACAACCCAACGCCGAACCAGTCTAATTAAACCGCTTCCATTTCCCAGCTTTTTTCGCCGTCTTTTACAAAACCATGATTGATATGGGTCTTAAAAAAGATGACATGCACCCGTTCTTTTCGGCCTTTCAACACATCCAGCAAATCCTTCTCGATGGTCTTCCGGGTTTGCCGAAGGACCTGGGCGTCGGCTGGATTCATGGCCGATTTCATTTCTTCGACCACCTGAAACACCTGCTGGTAAGCCGGATAGTAATGGTGCAATTTTCGGCGAATCGAGCGCGGAAAACGCGTTGCTGCAACCGTGGAATCCAGTTTCTGGATCTTTTTGCCAATTTCCTGCAGTCTTTTCTCCAGATCGGACACGTCCCGTTTTTCAATGCGTACGGCCAGGGTATCCATTGGGTTTAAAATGTCCTCGATGGCCGGTTTCAGATAAGAAAGCCTCTTGGTGTTGTCCAGCGTATCCAGGAAACTCTGGATTTCTTTGGCATACTTGTAAAAGAACACGCCTTCAAAGTTAACCATGTCGCTCATCAATTCTTTTACATCCAGAATGAGCGAGGTCTTTCTGCGGAAATAAGGACGGTCGGCGTCCATCAGTTTTTTTGTGGCTTGCAAGGTGGTATCGATTCGATGGACATATTCAAAGACATTGATCGATTTTAAAGGCTCGCTGGCAGCCACAATTTTGCCGTGAAATTCGTCCAGCAGATTGGGGCATTCGACCACCAGATGCGGCCCATCGATGCTGATGATGTAATGCTCGTGATTATCGGGACAGGTGAAGTTGGATTCGTTCAGGCTGAGCAAGAGTTCTTCTGTTTCGCCCAATTGCAGCATCGCATAGCGCTGGGAGAGGAGAAAATTTTGGGGAGCCAAAAACTTATTGTACAGTTGATTCAGATCCACGTGGTACTGGGTAAGCATTTGAACGCTGGCATCCAGATCGGTTTGAAACAATCCCTGGAGCGATTTGTCGATACGAGCGGAGAATTTTTGAATTCGATCGCCAACGCTGGACACGTGCTTGATGTCGGTTTTATTAATTCGATTGGTAAAATCTATCAGGCGGCTGTGCAGATTGTCCCAATAGGTTTTCACATAGGGGCGTTCGATTTGAGGTAAATGAAGCTGAAGCGAATCCACCAAACGCTGGGCAAGCTGAGCTGCGTTTTGCAGGGTGTATTCGTTTAAATGTTCACGAAGACTGATGAGTGAATCCACGTACATCTTGGTGAAAATAAAGTGGGGGAATTCCACCTGATTGTCAATTGCACCGATACTGCTGAGCAAATCGTCTTTTTCCTGCATAATGTCTTCGTATTTACGAAAGTAACGTTCGTTAAATTCCAGATCGCTGGAAATTTCATGCAGGGATTTGGTGATGGGCACCAACTGACTAAGTGCGGGGACGTTAAGGATGGCATCCAGAGCACGCACCAGCTCCTGGCTCAAATCAAAGATCCGTTTTTTGGATTGTAAGGTGGAGTCGTTGGCAATGAATGCCACCAGCGCGGGGAGAGAATCGACGTAGGTTTGCGTTTGGCGATAGTGATATCGTTCGGCCTCGAAAATGGTGTTCAAATTGGTCCGACAGGTCTTGGTTAAAAATTCTTCTTCTTTCCAGATTTTATCGGGAACGGTTATTACTGCGATCAGAAGCAGGGTTAACAAAACGATGAGAATTTCGTAGATAATTGAGCCTGAATAACGCCTGTTAGCCATTTTGCCTCCACCAACGTTGTTAAATTCAAATAAAAATTTGATTTAGCGCCAAAAATTCAAAAAAGTTTACTAAAAGCAAGTTAAAATGTCAATTCTTTTTTAAAAGCCCTCGACACCTGCTCAGCTGAGGGAAGGCCACTCCCGGGAAACTCCCCAAAATGGAAGGATTTTACTTTCCCTTGCCCTTGCCTTAAAGTCTGCCCCTCGGCGCAGCAGGAAGCAAAGAGAGAGGGAAGAACCCTGCCGGCGGGAAGGCGTTGCTACACGGGCTAAGCGACCAGCTTCTGTTCTTTGAGAAAGGCCTCAATCCGGCCAAAAACTTGCTCCCGTTCCAGATCTACGCTGATCACGTGGTAGGATTGCTGAAGCGTGACTGTTTCAACAACCTGAGAGCCCAGGTTGTCTGCAATGAATTTTAGATTCCCGTAAGGGACCACATGGTCCTGGATGGAATGGAAGAGCAGGGCCGGCGCGGTCACGTCCATCAGGTCCCCGCGCACATGGCGCAGCAATGCCAGCAACTCCACAATGCTGTTGAGCGGGTATTTACGATAGTGAACGCTTTGCTTTCTGGCCGCGGGATCCCGGATGTCCGGGCCTCTGGATTTGTACTGGTAGCGCCACAGGTGCCGGGCGAGCGGCAGCAGGCGAAGTCGCCAATCGGTCAGGTAAGTGGCGGCGGCCAACCCAATGAAGGCCTCCACGGCATGATGTGCGGCCAGATTGAGGGCCAGGGCACCCCCCATGCTCTGCCCGCAGACCACCACCTGCTGAAAGCGCTCCCGAAGCTGTTGCCATGCCTGAACCGTAGCCCGATACCAGTCCTGCCAGCTCACGCCCAGCATATCCCCGGGCCGGGTGCCATGACCGGGCAGCAGCGGTACCGAAACGGTAAAGCCGCGCCGCGAAAAATAATCGGCAAAGGGACGACCCTCGTAGGGAGAGCCGGTAAACCCGTGTACAAACAGTAAGGCTGTGGGGCCGGCCTCGATAAAAATAGGCTCGGCGCCCGGCATTATCGGGGCCTTGGCGAAGCCTGGTCTGGTTAGCGTTGCTGAATTCACCGGTTCAATACTCCCCTTTGCAAAAGGTATTCGGCGATTTGCACGGCATTGGTAGCGGCGCCTTTGCGCAGGTTGTCGCTCACGATCCAGAGATTGAGCGCATTTTCGGCGGAGGGATCCCGGCGCAGCCGACCCACAAACACCTCGTCCCGCTTGGCCGCGGTAATGGGCATGGGATAGCGGTTTTTTGTGGGTTCATCCACCACCTGCACCCCCGGTGCCTCTTCAAGCAAGCGGTAAACCTGGTTCAGGTCAAACGGCTTGACCAACTGCACGTTGACTGCTTCCGAGTGGCCTCCGAGTACGGGCACACGCACGGCGGTCGCGGTTATGGCCAGCTCCGGTTCGCCCAGAATTTTACGCGATTCCTGGATAATTTTCATCTCCTCCCGGGTGTAGCCGTTTTCCAGAAACTGGTCGATGTGAGGCAGGCAGTTCATGGCAATAGGATGGGGGTAAACCGGATGAGGTGCCCTACCCAGGCTCAGTTCGTCTTTCAGTTGCTGCACTGCCTCCCGGCCACTTCCGGTCACCGCCTGATAGGTGGCTACCACCACCCGTTTCAGGCCAAAAACCCGGTGCAGGGGATTCAGCGCCACGACCAGTTGAATGGTGGAGCAGTTGGGATTGGCGATGATGGCCGGTTCTTTCAGGGTGTCCAGAGCACCCGCATTGACCTCCGGCACCACCAGGGGCACGTCGGGCTCCATGCGCCAGGCGCTGGAGTTGTCCACAACGAAGGCGCCCTGCCGCACAGCCAGGGGAGCAAATTCCCGGCTGACTGCCGCTCCGGCCGAGAACAGAGCCAGCTGGACGCCCGCAAACACCGACTCGCTGAGCGGCTGCACCGGCCAGGAGCGACCGGCAAAGGTAACCTGCCGCCCAGCCGAACGGTGGGAAGCCACCGGAACCAGCTCTTCTACCGGAAAACGGCGTTCCTCCAGAACCCGGAGCATGGTTTCCCCAACCAGGCCTGTGCAGCCAACTACGGCAACTCGCATGCTCAATCAAGTGCCCTTTCGATGCTTTGGTGAACAACGATTTAGCCGGACAGAAAAGAGCCCAACAGCCAAGGGCAGCCTGTCGAGGCTCGGTTATTCCCGTTCATTCAATTGGTACATCGTTGATTTTTCTTCTTCACGCTAGGGAAAATCCCGGTGTGAAGGAAAACGTTCTTATGAGTCGGGGTTGTCCAAAAAGTTAAGATAAATGAATATTTTTGTATATTATCGCATATCATCGTTTTGTTAGTGGGGTGTTTTGCACTTGCAGTTTTTCAACTGGATACGGTAATTCAGGCAAAATCAACACCCTTGTACCCCTTTATTTGTAGGGAACTCACCCCCTTCGCCCCCTCTCTTGCAAGGGAGGGGGTTGGGG
>RFHE01000095.1 GCA_003696445.1 Calditrichota bacterium
CCGACCCGCAGGGCTATTTTTTCCTTCCCGATCTTGCCCCCGGCTTTTACAGCCTGAATTTACAGGCGGCCGGCTACCACGATCGGTTTGTGCAGGGCATTCAGGTGCAGGCCGGCGATACCACCGATGTGCAGGTTGCCCTGGAGCCCCTGGGACCCCCGGTGCTGATTTCCCTTACCGAGGCCGACGGGGATCTGTGGCAACTGCGCACCTATCGGGATAGCCTGTGGCGCTGGCAGGAGATCCCCCTGCAGCGGCTCCGAAACCTGAGCGGCGGGGCGCTGGACAGTCCGATCATCCAGATGGCCCTGCAGCCCACCCTGGTGGATACGCCACGAACCTACAATGTCACCCGTACCTGGCTGGATTCCATTGTGCTGGGCGATGGGCTGGTGGACGATTTTGAAAGCGGCAGCGCCGCTCGATGGAGAATCCTTCCCGGAGAGCCGGGCAGTTTCCTGGACACGGCCGTGGTGAGCGGCCAGCCCGGGGAAGGGGGCTTTGTGCTGCAACTGAGCGCCGGCAACGAAATCGCCCGCCCGCCTTCCCATCAACTGGCCATCGATTTTCAGCCCGGCCTGGCGTTGAGCACCGCAGATTCCCTGCGGCTGTGGATTCGGGGAGAAGCACCGCTGGAGGATCCCACCCGATTTGCCCTGGACTACTACCCGTTGCACATGGGGGATGTGTGGCATTACCGCCGCGAGACGTGGGAGGACTGCCCGGGCTGTCATGAGGTGAGTTACTGGGGTGTTCGGGTCCGGGGCGACACCCTGATGCCAAACGGCCTGCGCTATGTTGTCCTCAAATTTTTTGATCTGCCGGACTCCACCTCCGGGGTCTATTACCGCTACCAGCGCATCGATAGCACCCGGGGCCTGGTGCTGGAATATCAGCCGTACGACTCCAGCGAATGTACGGCGGACAGCCTGTTCGCCCGCACCGGCGACACCCTGCGAGGCTGCAACCCTCGCCTGCTCAGCGGCGCCGGCTGGTTCCAGGACTGGTTCCCGGACAGTGTGCTCGGTTTGAGCACGTTCAGCCGGGAATTTCGGGATTATTTCAGCATGTACCGGCTGAGCAAGGGGCTCGGGCTCACCCATTCACGGTTTGATGAATTAACCGTTGTAGAAGAAACACTGCTCTTCGCCCGCATTAACGGGGTGAGTTATGGCACCCCGGTCGGGATTTCGCCCCCTGACCCCAGCCCGCCACCGGAATTCCAGTTGTTTTCCAACTACCCCAATCCCTTCAATCCGGAAACCACCATCCGCTTTCAATTGCCCGGAGCTTCCAGGGTAGTATTGCGGATTTACGATCTGCTGGGCCGCCGGATTGCTACCCTGTTCCAGGGACAACTGCCCGCCGGGGTTCATCAGGTAAAGTGGGATGGGCGGGACCGATTCGGCCGGCCGGTTCCCTCCGGCGTGTACATTACCCATCTGCAGGCCGGCAACCTGCAGCGTAGCCGGAAAATGGTGCTGGTGCGCTGAGGGGGTGCACCACGCCATCGCCCTGGCCGCTTTCCGTGGGGTCGCCGGCCGGCTCACCTTTCATTGGAGCTTCCACACCCGCCGGCCTGGTCCTCTACGTCTCCGCGAGTCCCGCCCCCAGCCTCCGGCCATCCCGGAAGTCCCGGGCATCGGACGAGAGAAACGGCGGCAGGTGGTGAACCGCAGAACGAGGCGGCTCCTTGGGCGATGAAGGGTTTATTGCGAAAGGCTCAATTCCTTGAGAATATCCACTGCCTGTTTTCTGCTTTCCCAGGGGACAAATAGATGATCGTGATAGCAGGCAGAAATCACGTTGGTGCTGATGCCGGCCGCGGCAAGTCTGTTACTGATGACGGCAAGGAACCCCACGGCGGATAGAGAGGAATGGACCGCCAGTTCTATGTAGGCCCAGAGGGAATCGAATGGGAGTCTATAGGCCTCTGCCTGCTGCCGGGTAACGATTGCGGTTATGCCTTCCCGCTCCCGGAAGGTGCACAGTGGAAGGAAGGGCAACTTCCGGTAAGTTTCCTGATCAACCACACAGAACACGTAGGCCTCGTCGTGCAGAACAGGCCGCATTGTGGCAAGCAGGATGCTGAGATCGGTTTCGCCTTTCATACGCTCCTGGCCCGTGTTGTGGTCATGTTTGAAAAGTCGGCCGGTGGAAGCGGTGTGCGGACCAGCCGAGCTGCAGGACAACCCCGGAGCCGTGTAGGAGCAGTCGAGGCGTTCTGCCCCGGCGTTGAATTGCTCCCCCACGATCCAAACCCTGTGAGCCCGGTGAGGATTATCGGGTACATGCGCATCAAGCAGCCGGGTTCAGCTCAGTTGAATGACCGGATCCGGTACGGTTCAACAATCGGATAACTCCTGACGCCCCGTTGATAGGCATCAATGGCGTCTCGTTCGGCCCTCGCGCACTCGGCTTGAATCTGACTCTCGGTCGCTCCTTGCTGGAGCATGGTATTCTGGTAAGTCTTTGCCACCAAGCAGGCAACGCGGAAATAGGTCATTCCGTGCGTGCGGGAAGTTTCCAGAGTCGGCACTTCTTCGATCGGCTCCCGGGGAGGACTCCCTTCGCACTTGGAATAGTTGCTGGCAACCACCGGCTGGATGACGTGAGCGCTGAAGATCACGTGCTCCACGCGCCACGGCTTTCCCGTCTCTGGGTAGGCGCCTGGAGAAGCCGCCAGTGGGATCGCCCGCAGCAGCAGACGCGCTACAGCGATGTGTTCCGGGTGACCGCTCACCCCGCAGTAATCGTCCATTGCTATCACCGTATTGGGGCGCCGCCTGCGCAGCAACGCGACAACGTAGGCCACTGGATCGCCTTTCCCCCAGTCCTTCTCCCATTTTTTGATCACGTCATCGGACCTCGCGGTCGGCGGCCAGGGTTGGAAGGGCGCTCCCGGAGGGCATTGGCGATCGAGTTCCTGCAGGGAGCGAGGCCCATTCACAAAAGGCCCAATATCGTATCCATCGGCGCGGAAGATCGCAGCAGATTGAGCAAACAACACCGCGCGGGCTTGCCCAATTTGCGAGCCCCGGCAAAGTCCATTCCAGACAATGTCGCTGTTTTCGCCGCGCGTCAAGGTTGCCATGAACAGCGTTCCTGACAGATCTTTGGCACGAGCGATGAGGCCACCTGAGGAATTCTCGTCATCCGGGTGCGCTCCGATCCAGAGAACGCGTTGCGATTTCTGTAGCACTTCGATGACGCTTTCAGCAACGTGCTGTTCGACACCTTTCGTACCGAAAGAATTCGCGCAGCCTTGAAATACCAGGAGCACGAGTGTGAAAAGAAGAACCACGTGGATTTTCATGGTTGACCTTCGTGTAAACAGTGGCATAGTAATGAGTAGAAAGGGGGCCTAACGGCGCGGCTCAGCGGCACGCAGAGCGAGGGAGCGAAGCGACCGAGCGGAGCGTGTCGGCTGAATGCACGTGTTAGCACGCCACCTGACCTGAATTTGATGTTACACCCGCCTTTATCAACAACATCTCAAAAAGCAAATCAAACGCGAAATAACCGAGATACCACGCTCCTTGATTGAATTGAGTGGGGGAAACTTTGTAATCTCTGCATAGTGTGATAATCGCTTCGCGAACTTCATCATCACTTGCTTCGTTGTCAACCATACCAATCTTCTTTACCAATTTCCGCACCCACACATCAATTGGTTGAAGGCAAAAAGCAAACTCCTCAGGCACTAAGTTTTCCAATTGGTACAAAGAAACCACATCTCTCAGGTAAAAAGCAGCGATTTTTGGGCCAACTTGAACTATATCACGTTGCAGTTCATCATAATGCTCTTTTATCTCTCCGCTCCTGATTTTCTGAACAGAGTAACCCACAATATTAAGCGAGGGCAGGTGTCCAATAAAATCCAACGTGCTCAAAATCATTTCTACATCTCTGCCTTTGCCGACCTTTCCTTTTCCAATTCGCATTTCTAACTCTCGCCTGATATTCTCCCAACCACTTGAACGTTCCCGCTGGTAAGTACTTGTGTTTTCTGTACCACCAAAAAGTGGGGAAAGCACATCTACAACCCTTTTGTACACTCGCTCGGAGACATTATCACGTCTTCCTTGAAAGCACGCTCTCCCAAAAAAGAAGTCGAGAGCAAGCCACCAATTCGCCAAGAGGCTCTCGGGGATGTATTTGCGCAGCATCTCCTGGCGGTATCTATTCCCATATTCTACAATTGACTGAACAAAGGATTTATTCATTATGCGCACAATTTGCTTGCTAGGCGTGCTAACAGCCAAGCTCACCTGCCAATATGGAGCCAAGCGAAATGAAGGTCAGGTGGAGCAAATTGTTAGCTGCCTTTTGAATTTTCAATACCTCTTTTAACTCTGCCAGGAAGAATAAATAGAAACATACCCAAAGCCTGTACAAAATCTATAAGTCTTTTTGCATCATCTTGTGTTGGTAGAGGTGAGTCGTCATCTGCATGCCGCTGTTCATTAGCGCCTAATCTTACCTCATGTGCCCATTGAGCCATTTCTTCAGTAATCAGATGTTCTTTAGCAGCCTTTTTAATTCTAGAGTATAAACTGCCTTCTTTTAGACCTTTTGCTTTCAACAATGCATCGACGGCACTTGCAGCTAGCATCACCGCTCCGGCTGGTGCATTTATACTATTTATTGCTTGTTCTAAATACTGTCTTGCTCTTTCAGGAAGCATCTCATCTACTTCAACCGGAGAAGGATAAATTTCTTGCACATCATCGCTGTCTTTCATAGCATATGCAGTAACTACGCCCCCACATCTAGCGCACATGTAACATGCCCAAACTCTTGGGGATTTTTTTAGAAAGTCATTTGTTTCAAAACGTGCCGCTTGGGTTAAATTTGGATTATCAACACCGCAATGGGGGCACCTATTCAATACTAACTGTGAACTTAATTTTGGCATATTCCAATATCTACTTATTCAGATAACAGTCCTTTTATACCGATTTTATCTCTCCGGTTGTTTTAAGAGAAAGATACTCCTTACCAGTTCACAAATCAACGAAACTTTCCTTGGAAAAATCAGCGCCGTTTCGATAGTATGTAGTAGAAACAGCGGTTATCCAGAATCGCTAGAATTCAGAGAAACAGTTATGCAGCAAAAGTTTCTGGCCCTTCTGCGGGAATGTGGAAAATCAGTGAAATAGATATTCCTTTTTACTGGCGCTGGGGTTCCTCTGCCTATCGGTTTTCCGGAAAACCAATAGCAGAGCCCCTATTATTAACGGAAAAGCAGGCCTACTTGCAAACTACCCGGATTGGCAGATTCGCCAGGCCGCTTGTGCGTTACGGTTCTATGCGTATTTCTTATCCCGGCAACAACCGTCGTCGTGTCCACACCATGCCGCCCGTGCTTCTGAGTGGAAGAGGCTTGCAGAAGCGATGCGCAATGCCCTTCGCGGGAAACATGGTGTCCTCAGCACGGGAAAAGCGTTTCTGCGCTGGTTGCGGGCCTTTGGCCGGTTTTGTGGCCAAAAATCCCCCGGCGAACTCACCGGAGAGGATCTGCGGGATTTTTTAAGCGAGCCGGCCAACCTCAACCTTCCTGGTGTGCGCAGTCCCCTGGACCAAGTGCTGGAAAAATGACGAGATTCGCCGGACTACCGCCCTCTCCCACAACTATGATAGAAGCAGAGGACCTCACCTTGTTACCAAGAGGGGCGGCCACTCGCGGGCTTCGGCCTGTCCGCTAGGCTTGCCTTGGGGCAGGGAAGATCCCTGTCCTAACGGAGCAGTACCATCTTACGGGTCTGTACAAAATGCTTTCCTGCAGTCAATCGATACAGATACACCCCGCTGGCAACCGGCTGGCCGGAATTGGTTCGGCCATCCCATTGCACTTTGTATTCACCGGCACTAAGATTCTTTTCCATCAGCGTTTTCACTTCCCTGCCCAGCAGGTCAAATACTTTCAACACCACAAACTGCTTGCTGCTTACTGAAAACTGAATACTGGTCACCGGATTAAACGGATTGGGATAGTTTTGATCCAGCCGGAAGGATTCCGGCTGACCGGGATGCTGATCTTCCGCTCCTATCCCGGTAATAAAATTCTGATTCAGCAGGACAGCGATATCGTCGGCGATGGTTAAAACCGCTACATCGGGGGTTGCATCTCCATCGAAGGGTGCGGTGAGAAGGGTCAGCGGCTCGCTGCCAAAATCACTGTTCTGGCATAACAAGAATTGTTCAAAATTTCCCACCCCGTCGTTGCGCAGGAAAACCAGATCATGCCGCTGGGTGGCGGCAATCAGGTCGAGATCGCCATCGCCTTCGTAATCGAATACCGTAAAGGTCTCTGAATAGCGGGTATCATTGATAAAAAAATCTTCGCGGGGGCCAAAAGTGCCGTCGCCATTATTCCGCAACAGCGCCAGACTGTCGGAAGCAACGCCCC
>RFHE01000096.1 GCA_003696445.1 Calditrichota bacterium
CAGAGCGTAGCTCCTGCTGCATTTCCGCCCAGTGGGAGGCGACAAAGCCGGTGTCGTAGGTCCCCTGTTCGAAGGCCGGATGATTGAGCACGGCCAGGCAGAAGGGCTGGGTGGTGAGCACGCCGGAAATGTTCAATTCCTGCAGGGCCCGTTTCATGCGGGCGATGGCCGCCGCCCGATTCCCATCCCAGACGATCAGTTTGGCCAGCAGGGGATCGTAGTAGGGCGTGACCTCCTGGCCGGCAATCACCCCGCCGTCCCAGCGCACGCCGGGGCCATCCGGCAGCTCCAGAAATTCTACCAGGCCGGTGGAGGGGGCAAACTGATTGAACACGTCCTCGGCGTTGATGCGGCATTCAATGGCATGGCCCCGGGCCTGAAGGTCGGCCTGCTGGAAGGGGAGGGGCAGACCGGCAGCCACTTCCAGTTGAAGGCGCACCAGATCCAGACCCAGAATCATTTCGGTGATCGGGTGTTCCACCTGCAGGCGGGTGTTCATTTCCAGGAAGTAAACATTGCCCTGCTGGTCGAAAAGAAATTCCACTGTGCCGGCATTGCGGTACTGGCAGGCCCGGGCGGCCTGAACGGCAATGGCGCCCATCTCGGCCCGTTTTTCCGGAGTGAGGGCCGGCGAGGGCGTCTCCTCCACCACTTTCTGATGGCGGCGCTGGATGGAACAATCCCTCTCCCACAGATGGACCACATGGCCGTGCTGGTCGGCCAGGATTTGTACCTCGATGTGGCGGGGTTGGTCCAGAAATTTTTCCAGGTAGATGGTATCGTCGGCGAAGGCTTTACGTGCTTCGTTCTGGGCGGCTTCCAGAGCACGGGCCAGCTCGTCGGCATGGTGAACCACCCGCATGCCTTTGCCGCCACCGCCGGCTGCGGCCTTAATGAGCACGGGAAAGCCACCCATCTGGTCAATCACCTGGCGGGCCTGGTCCAGGTTCTGGATGGGGGCGGTGGTTCCGGGCACTACCGGCACGCCGGCCGCCTGCATCATCTCCCGGGCGCGGGTCTTGCTGCCCATGGCTTCGATGGTCTCCGGCTCGGGTGCCACAAAAATCAACCCGGCCTGGCGAACCCGGCGGGCGAATTCCCCATTTTCGGCCAGAAAACCGTAGCCCGGATGAATGGCGGCTGCCCCGGCCTTCCGGGCAATGTCAATCAGCCGATCCATATTCAGGTAACTCTGGCTGGCCGGCGGGGGACCCAGCAGGTAAGCCTCGTCCGCCAGTTGGACGTGCAGGGCGGCACGGTCGGCCTCCGAAAACACCGCCACGGTGGCAATGCCCATCTCCCGGCAGGTGCGAATGATGCGAACGGCGATCTCACCCCGATTGGCGATCAGAAGCTTGGGAATGGCCGCGCGGGTCGCTTCAATCCTGTTCACGCTCGAAGATTTTTCTCTCATAGCTGCTGTTCTGCCCATCCGGCTCCCGGGTCAACACCAGCAGGGAACGGCGGCTCTTGTCCACATAAAGGGAGAGAATGGGATATTCCTGCTGCTGTTCTTCACCCAGCTTTTCCAGGCGCCCCCGCGAGCGGCGGTACAGGTAGATGTTCTTTTCCTCCCAGCTCATCTCCAGGGCCCAGCGGTCCATGTAACCCAGCCGCAGCACCCGGCCGGTGCGGGCATCTTGCAACACCACCGGTATTAAACCATGGGAATTAAAATACACTTTGTGTCGGCCCCCGATGAAATATTCCCGGGGCGCTTCGCCTTCCTGGCGTAATGGCACAGATTTCCTCGCAAATAGAGCCATCGTCAGTCCCTTTCTGTACGCCGGTTAATATAATGAATCATCGAAATTCTTCCTATTTTGTGAAAAGAAAAAAACATTTTGTTGAACCGGAACAGCGGAGCCGGAGAAAAAGGATGGTTCAGGTGCCCGCCGGGGCCGATGGCGCGGCCTGCTGTTGGATGGCTCGAATTCTGCGGTGAATGGAAGGATGGGAATGAAACCAGAATTCCACGAGCGCCGGCGGCTGCGGGTCGGCCAGATTCAGCTCAGCCAGTTTTTCAAGGGCTGAGACGGCCGCCCCGGTCTGCTGGAGCTGCCGGGCGGCGAAGGCATCGGCCTGAAATTCGAACCGGCGGCTGAGGGCATTGCTCAGGGGAGTGGTGAGGGTGGAAAACAGGCCGAGGAGCAGAAACAGAACCGGCAGGGCTTCCAGTTGATCCGGCGAACCGATTCCGGCCGCGTGCAGATATCGGGTGTAAAGCTGGCTCACCACATAGAGGCCACCGAAGGTGAGCAGGGTACCGGCCAGAATGCCTTTCCACAGGTGGCCGCCCACATGGTGGCCCACCTCGTGAGCGACCACATAAGTGATTTCATCCTCATTAAAATTTTGTAACAAGGTGTCGGCCAGAATAATGCGCCGGGTTTTGCCCAGGCCGGCCAGGGCGGCATTGGCCTTGCGGGTGTCCCTGCTCAAATCGAATTTGTACAGGCCGCCAAGGTGCAATCCCCATCGCCTCAGCAGTGGTCTCAGGCGCTCTTCCAGTTCGGGATGGTCCAGGGGCGAGAACCGATAAAACAGAGGGAACAGCATGACCGGTGCCAGCCGGGTGAGCAATACCGAAAAGAGGAAAAGAACCAGCCCGAACCAGAACCACCACCATTGAGGGCTGTGGCGGAGCAGGGCAAAAAAGGCTACCAGTAAAGGCAGCCCCATGGCGGCCCCGGCCAGCAGGCCTTTACCTTTTTGCTGCAGCCAGCGTAGCACGCTCTGGTTGGAGAGGCCGAAGCGATGTTCCAGCACGTAGCCGCTGTAGGCATCCAGCGGAAAGCTGAGCAATCCGTGGATGGCGCCGAGCAGCACCACAAAAACGAAAAACTGCCCGTAGGGCGAGGCGCTGATTGCCCTGGCCTGTGCCGCCAGCCAGCCGCCCAGGGGCGTAAAGGCCGCC
>RFHE01000097.1 GCA_003696445.1 Calditrichota bacterium
CCTTAAAAGCAGGGTGGCGTACCGGCCAGAACACCGGCCACAGGTTGCCCCAGAACTGACAGAAGTTAGAAATAGAAAACAGGATTGAGACAATCACGGGCATGGGCCAGGCAGTTTACGACGTGATTATCATCGGGAGCGGTTTCGGCGGATGTATGAGCGCCTGGCCGCTGGTACACCAGGGCTATCGGGTACTCATGCTGGAACGGGGCGACTGGGTGGAGCGGGGCCCTCACAACTGGGGACCGGAGGGCTCGGTGTATTTTACCCCCTACTATTCCGAGGAGGAGGTTGTCGCCGCCGGAAAGGGGAGGCGCTCCGCCCGGGTGGGCACCTACCACTGTGTGGGAGGGCCATCGGTGTTTTTCGGTGGGGTGTGCCTGCGTTTTCGGGAGCAGGATTTTGAGCCCGCGCCCGAAATTGTGGGGGACTCGGCCGCCGCCTGGCCCATCGGCTATCGGGAGCTGGAGCCCTTTTACAGCCAGGCGGAACAGCTGCTGGATGTGGCCGGAGCCAGTCCCAGCGGCGACCCTACCGAGCCACAGCGAAGCAGGCCCTATCCCCAGCCCCCGGTCTCACTTTCCGATACGTCCCGGCGCATCGCCTCGGCCGCCCGGGAGCTCAGTCTCAACCCCTTTCCCCTGCCCCTGGCCATTAATTTTCGCAACAACCGGGCCACGCCCTGCATCCAATGCACCACCTGCGACACCTTTGCCTGCGCTATCGGGGCAAAGAACGACCTGGCCACGCGGATTATTCCAGCGTTGCTGAAAAAAGGAATGGAATTAAAAACCGGGGTGGCGGCGTTACGGTTGTTGAGCCGCAACCGGCGGATTACCGGGGTGGAATGCTGGGATCAGCAGCAGCAGGAGAAAGTGGTGTACCGGGCCCGGCTGGTGCTTCTGGCCGCTGGAGCGCTGGGTTCGCCGCATCTGGTGCTGGCTTCCGGCCTGGAGGCGTACAATCCGGCCGGCCGGCTGGTGGGCCATTACCTGATGCGCCACTGCAATGCCATTGTTTACGGATTTTTCCCCGATGCTCCGGCCAGGGAAAATCGCTTTCACAAGCAGCTGGGCATTCACGATTTTTACTTCGGGCACCCGGAGATTTCTGAACCAGCCGGCAAGCTGGGCAGCCTGCAACAGGTACAGACCCCGCCGGCCAGCCTGGTTCAGGCCATGCTCCCGCCAGGGGTAGGGAAGCTGATCACCCCGGCGGTTCAACACCTGACCGGCCTGGTCATTCAGGCAGAGGATCAGCCGGTGTACGAAAATCACCTGTCTCTGGATCGGGAGCGGGGGAACCGCTACGGGATGCCCCGCCTGGTGATTCACCACCGTTACACCCGGAGGGATCTGGCCGCCCGCAAGGCCCTGGTGCGCCAGGCTGTGCGCATTCTAAAAAAGGCAGGCGCCCGCTTCTGTTACGTCCACAAAATCAATACCTTTTCCCACGCCGTGGGGACGCTGCGCATGGGCCGGGATCCAGAAACCTCCGTACTGAACGAGGTGTGCCAGTTTCGCGGGATCGAAAACCTGTATGTTGTGGATGGCAGCGTCATGCCCACCTCGGCGGCGGTCAACCCCAGCCTGACCATATCGGCAAATGCGCTGCGCGTGGGGCATTTTCTGGCTGAAAACTTTCCACAGGATGCACCATGAGCAAACGCCTGAAGCACCCCCTGCACCTGGCTTTTCTGGGCTGCGGTGCCGTTACGCGCAAGCACAGCAAAACCCTGCGCCGGTACCGCCCGCAGTTAATGTTGTACTATGCCAGCCGCTCGGAGGCCCGGGCCCAGCAGTATTGCCGGCAGCACAGAGGGCAGGGCTGGTTCGCCTCCTACCAGCAGGCGCTGGAGGATGAACGGATCGATGCCGTGCTGGTGGCCACCCCGCCGGACCAACATCTGGAGCTGACCCTGCGTGCCCTGGAGGCGGGCAAACACGTGATTGTGGAAAAACCGCCCTTTCTGAAATCCTCGGATTTTGACCGGGTTCAGCAGGCCATGGCGCGGAGCAACCGGCAGGTGATGGTGGCGGAAAATTATTTTTACAAACCGCTTCTGGGCTGCCTGGCACGCTGGCTGGAAGAGGGACGGATCGGCGATCCGATGTTCTTCCTGTTTAACGCCCTGAAACGGCAGCAGACCGGGGACTGGCGGGATGACCCTGCCACGGCCGGTGGCGGTGCCCTGTTCGAAGGCGGCATCCACTGGATTAATTTCGTGAGCAACCTTGGCTTTACCATTCAGAATGTTCAGGGTTATCTGCCCGGTCAGAAATCATTGCCTGAAAAAAGCATGCTGGTGGCCTTCGCCTACCAGGAAGGGCCGGTGGGTACGCTGTTTTACTCCTGGGAAATTCCCTCCCTATTTCAAGGCCTGCGAATTTCCCGTATATTTGGACGGCGCGGCTCGATTACCTTTGAGAGTAACGGCGTGTTTGCCCTGGTGCACGGCTACCGAAGCGCCCTGGTTTTTCCTGGTTTCCGGGACATCTCCGGCTACCAGGCCATGTTTGAGGATTTCCTTCAGGCCATCGCGGAAAACCGCCAGCCCCGGTTTAACCTGACGCTGGCCAGGCGGGACGTTGCCCTGATTGAACAGATTTACACCTCTTTAAGGAACCAAACACAAAACAAGGAGTGAACATCCGGATGCAGTATTGGATTGCCCTGATTATCGGCTTGCTGGCAGGTTTGCACACGTCCACCTGGGGCATGTACAAGGATGCCCCCTACGAGGGCTTTACCTGGCCCAAATACTTCCGCAGCACCATCATCAGCGCCCTGGTGGCGGTGGTGGTGCAACATCTGGCCCGGTTGGATCTGACCCAGGCCCCCAATATGGTGGTCCTTTACGGGGTCACTTACGTGATTGA